>NZ_APCQ01000347.1:0-4100 GCF_000410615.1 Novosphingobium sp. B-7
AGCCGCCCTCGCCCAGGCGGTTGGCAGCGGGCAAACCACAGCGCTCGCCGCGATGGAGCTGGCACTGGCGCGCATCGCGGCCTATGATGCCGTGCAGCCACAGATCTGGATCAGCCGCCCGGCCGATGCTGCCCTGCTGGACGCTGCCCGCGCCGTCGATGCGCGCGTGGCAGCGGGCGAACACCTGCCGCTGGCCGGCGTGCCCTTTGCGGTGAAAGACAATATCGACGTGGCGGGGCTCGATACCACCGCCGCCTGCCCGGCCTTTGCCTATAGCCCGTCAGGATCGGCGGCAGTCGTGGCCCGGCTTGAGGCGGCCGGCGCGATCTGCGTGGGCAAGACCAACCTTGATCAGTTTGCCACCGGCCTGGTCGGCACGCGCAGCCCCTATGGCATTCCGCGCAATGCCAGCAACCTGGCCTATGTCTCGGGCGGGTCCAGCTCGGGCTCGTCGATCGCGGTGGCCGCCGGCCTGGTGCCGTTCGCGCTCGGCACCGATACTGCCGGATCGGGCCGCGTGCCCGCCGCGTTCAACCATCTGATCGGCATGAAGCCCAGCAAGGGCCGCTGGTCCACATCTGGCCTGGTGCCAGCATGCCGCTCGCTCGATTGCATTTCGGTATTCACCGCCGATACTGCCGATGCGCGACTGATCGATCATGTCGTCGCCGGCTATGACGCCGCCGATCCCTGGTCGAAATCGCTGGCCGACAAGCCGATCGCCGGCCGCGTGATCGGCGTGCCCAGGCGCGCTCAGCGCCAGTGGTTTGGTGACGCGGAATCCGAATATTTCTATGACCGCGCGCTGGCCCAGCTGGCCGAAATCGGCACCCTGGTGGAAATCGACTATGCCCCGCTGCAAGAGGCAGCGCTGCTACTCTATGGCGGGCCATGGGTGGCGGAACGTACCGCGGCGCTGGCGTCGCTGCTGGCCAGTAACCCTGGCGCGATCGATCCCACCGTGCGCGCCGTGGTCGAACCCGGCCTGGAAAAAAGCGCGGTCGAGCTGTTCAACGGCATCTATCGCCTCGCCGAATTGAAACGCCATGCCGACCAGCTGTGGGACGCGATCGACGCACTGGCGTTCCCCACCACCGGCACGGCCTATCGCGTGGCCGAATTGCAGGCGGCGCCCATCGCGCTCAACAGCAACCTTGGCGCCTATACCAACTTCGTCAATCTGCTCGACATGGCGGCGCTCGCCGTGCCGGCCGGGGTGCGCCACAACGCCACCGGCTTTGGCATCACGCTGATCGGCCCGGCCGACAGCGACCGCGCCTTGCTCGATCTGGCCGATGCCTATCTTTCCGTGGCCCAGCTGCCACCCCCACCCCCGCTCGATCTGGAGGGCAAGATGCAGACCGTGAAACTCGCCGTGGTTGGCGCCCACTTGAAAGACATGCCGCTGCACTGGCAGCTGACCAGCCGCAACGCCACCTTCGTGGAAGCAACCACCACCGCGCCCAGCTATCGCCTCTATGCCATGGCCGATAGCGTGCCGCCCAAGCCGGCGCTGATCCATGCCGGAGACGAAGGCGCGGCGATCGCGGTGGAAGTCTACGAACTGGGCGTGGCCGAGTTTGGCAGCTTCACCGTCGAAGTGCCCGCGCCGCTGGCGATCGGCACGGTGACCCTGGCCGATGGCAGCAGCGTCAAAGGCTTCGTCGCCGAACCACGCGCGATCACCGGCGCGCAAGACATTACCAACCTCGGTGGCTGGCGCGCCTTTATCGCGCAGAAGGCCTGACCACCATCATATTTCGTCACCCCGGACTTGATCCGGGGGCCCGCTTCCTTTGAGCGGCGGGAGAGGAAGCAAGCTGGACCCCGGATCAAGTCCGGGGTGACGAAGAGGAGGAAAGCCGATGAAGCGCTTTGTTGCCGCCACGCTCCTGGTGCTCGCCCCATTTGCGGCCCCCATTGCCGCCCAGGCCGCTCCCAAGCCCAAGGTTATCGCCGTGCCCGGCTTTGCCGATTTCCTCGCGGTTGACGGCGACACCGTCTGGGCCACCAATCGCGGCCGGGTGGAGCAATGGTCACTCACCGGCATGAAGGCGACAGTGCCGCTGGCCCATCCGTGCGGCGGCATGGCCGTTGCCGATGGCGCGCTGTGGGTCGCCAATTGCGCCGATCGCACCGTCAACCGCATCGGCACCGCAACGGGCAAGCTTGTCGCCACGATTGCCAGCGGCATCGCCAACGACAAGGAAGGCGAACTCAATGTCGTGGCCGGGGCTGGTTCGATCTGGGTGGCGAGTGATGCCAAGGGCGTGGTCTCGCGCATCGATCCAGCCACCAACACCGTCACCGCCACCGTGCCGGTCGATCCCGGCAGCTGGTACATGGCCGCTGGCGAAGGCGCGATCTGGGTGGTCAGCGCCGCCCAGCAAAGCCTGCAACGCATCGATCCGGCCACCAACACCGTCACCGCGCGCACCCCGCTGGGCAAGGCACCCGGTTTCCTGGCGGCCGGCGAAGGCAGTGTCTGGGTGCAGGAACAGGGCGATGGCACCCTGGCGCGTATCGACCCGAAGACCGGCGCGCTGCTCGGCCGGGTAAAGGTGGGCGAAAATCTCAAGTGGGGGGATATCGATACCGGCGCCGGCAAGGTGTGGCTGCGCACCACCGATGATCAGGTCTTTGCCGTGATCGACGCGCAAACCATGGCGATCGACGCCCGCGTGGGCAAGCCTGCAGGCAGTGGCGGCCTGCGGTTCAGCCCAGCCGGCATCTGGACCTCGGCGCATGATGCCCACACGCTAACATGGTGGCCAGAGCCGGGTAGTTATGGGAAGTAGGCGCTAGGGTTCCACCACCCCCCGCCCCCCTCCTCTGAAGAGGAGGGGGAGTTAACATCCTGTTTTTAAGCCCCATCCTCTTTAGAGGAGGGGGTAGGGGGGGGGTGGAAGCCACACACCAACATCACCCATCACTCCGTCACCCACCCCCCAGCCGTCGCCACATAAAGCCGCGCGACATTGAGGAACTGCTGCGCGCGCGCCTGCACCAGCGCGGTGCTGGCGCGCTGCCAGGTGCGTTGGCTGTCGATCACCTGCAACACGCCGCTGTTGCCCACGTCAAAGCTCTTGCGTGACAGCGTGCGCGCGCGGTCTGCCACGGCCAGCGCATCCTGCTGCATCGCCACGCCTTGCGCATCGCTGTCGAGCGCGTGGAGCAGTTCCGCCACCTGGGCAAAGGCGGTCAGCACGGTCTGGCGATAAGTGTGGTCGGCCGCCCGCGCCCGCGCCACGGCCGCCTCGCGCTGCGCCTTGAGCGTGCCGCCGTGAAAGATCGGCGCAGTCAGCCCGGCGAAGATATCATAGCCGCGAAAGGCATTGGCGGTAAGATCGCCCAGCCCCGGCGCACCCTGTTCCAGCGTCGCGCCCAGGGTGATGTTGGGATAGAGCCGCGCAGTGGCCACCCCAATCTCGGCCGTGGCGGCATGCAACTGCGCCTCGGCCGCGAGGATATCGGGCCGCTTGTGCACCAGCGCCGATGGCAGCGAGACCGGCACTTGCGCGGGCAGGGAAAACTGCTCCAGCGTGAAATCGGTCTTCCCCAGCGTATAGGGCGTGATGCCCAGCAACGTTGCCAGCATCGCCCGCGCTTGGGCCAGTTGCTGCTGCAAGGCAGGCAAGGCCGGCCGGTCTGCGGCAAGCTGCGCCTGCGCGCTCAGGACTTCTACCGCCGTGCCCTCGCCCCCCTGCTGGCGTTTTTGCATGAGGTCGAGATTGCGTGCGTCGTCGCTAAGCAGCGCCTGCTGCGCGGCCATCTGGCTGCGGATCGCAGCAATCGTCAGCACCTGGTTCACCACCTGGCCGGCCAGCGCCAGATGCGCGGCCTCGGTCTG
Source organism: Novosphingobium sp. B-7 (assembly GCF_000410615.1). Taxonomy (NCBI): domain Bacteria; kingdom Pseudomonadati; phylum Pseudomonadota; class Alphaproteobacteria; order Sphingomonadales; family Sphingomonadaceae; genus Novosphingobium; species Novosphingobium sp. B-7. The sequence continues at coordinate 3,851 of NZ_APCQ01000347.1, forward strand.
GCGCTGCTGCGCCAGGGCCAGCGCGCCGCTTTGTTCGGCCTGGCGCTTGAGGCCGCCGAACAGGTCAAGGTCATAGCTGACGCCGCCGCCCACCGAATAGAGATGGAAATCGGGATTGCCATCCAGCCCCAGCGCGGGTGACGCGCCAAAGCCGAACGCCGCCAGGTTCACCTGCTGCTGTTCGGCGCGGGCATTGGCATCGATCTGCGGCGCGCGGCGGCCCAGCACGGCGCGCCACTGCGCCTGCGCC
>NZ_KE148457.1:0-311 GCF_000410615.1 Novosphingobium sp. B-7
CGCCCGGCGCCGCGCTGGGCCGGGGTGCGCGATGCCACCGCGCCCGCGCCGGTCTGCCCGCAAAAACCCGGCATGACGCCGTTTGCCGGCACGATGACCGAAGATTGCCTGGCGCTCAACATCTGGGCACCGGCCACGCCGGGGCGCCATCCCGTGCTGGTCTATATCCACGGCGGTGGCAACGAAGGCGGCTGGAGCGGCGAGGCGTTGACAGCAGGTGATCGCTTTGCCGCCGATGGCGTCGTGGCGGTGACGGTCAACTATCGCGTTGGTGCGCTTGGTTTCCTGGAAACCGGGGAAGCCCTGGGCCA
>NZ_KE148457.1:455-4622 GCF_000410615.1 Novosphingobium sp. B-7
ACGCTGATGGGCATGCCCATGGCCGATGGCCTGTATGCCCGCGCCGCGATCTTCAGCGGCGGCGGCCAGACCGTGCACACCTTGGCCGAAGCGCAGGAATTTGCCCGCCTGTTCGTGGCCAAGCTGGGCGGTGCGGATCGCCTGCTTTCCGCCACGACCGACCAGTTGCTAGCCGCGCAGGCCGCGGCGCGATCGGCCTGGCCGCGTAACTTCCCGTTCCGCCCGGTGGTCGATGGCCAGGCGCTGCCGCTGGTGCCGCTCGCGCGTCTGCGCGCCGGCAAGGCACCGCGCGTGCCGCTGCTGATCGGCAGCAATGCCGATGAAAGCCGCCTGTTCCTCAACGCCGAACAGGCCGCCGGGCCGATCCAGCCCCAGGCGCTGTCCAATGCCACGGTCGCAGAGATGGTGGCGCGCGACGCCGCCTATGCCCAGGCCTTTCCCGATCTTTCCACGGCAGAGCGCCACTGGCGCCTGATCACGGCCGAGGAATACGGCATGCCGTGCCTGCGCCTGGCGCTGGCCCATGCCCAGAGCGGCGCGCCAGTGTGGCGCTATCGCCTGGCGTTTCCGGCGCCGGGTGGACCGTTCAAGGGCCACAGCCCCCACGTGCTCGATCTGCCGTTCACGTTCGATCACCTGACATCGCCGGGCATGGCGCAGTTCTTTGGCCTTTCGGCCGCCGAGCAGCCGCTCGCCGATGGCATGCACGGGGCGATGGTGCGCTTTGTGCAGGGAGAGGCACCGGCCGGTCCAGGGCTTCCCGCCTGGCACGGCTATGACGCCAGGGCACATGCCACCATGATGCTGGACCAGGTGCCGGCCCTGGTGAGCGATCCCGATGGCGTGGAACGGAAAATCTGGGGGGAATAATACCAACCTGCAGCGCCGCGATGGCGCTGCAGGGGCCTTGACTGGATAATGGCTCAGAAGTTCATGGCAAGGTTGAGGCCGAACGATCGCACCGAATCCAGCCCGAACTGCTGGGTATAGGATAGCTTCGGCGTCGCCTGCCCGCGCGCGTTGCGGGCGTTGGAATCGCCCGAATCGACGCCGATCGAGGTCGGGTTGATCGCGTTCGTGCAGTTCTTGCAGAACACCGAGATTTCCACGCGGTTGGACAGCTTCGCACCGATGCTGGCACCGAATACGTCGATCGGGCCGACAGTGGCGCCGGGCGCCTGGTTGACGGTGTAGTTGATCGACGAGCGGTGATACCAGTTGCCCTGGATGAACGGCTTGACCGTTCCTTCCAGCGGCACTTCATAGCGCGCCAGCATGCTGGAGGTGAAGCGCGGCGCGGCCGGCAAGGTCAGGCCTGATGCATTGAAGGTGGACTGGGTGGCAGAGCACCCATAGGTCGTTTGCGTGGGATAGCATTGCGCCCCGGGAAAGCTGTCGAACTTGGAAGACAGCAGCGAGGCCGAACTCGTCAGCGTGAAGCCGGTGAACGGCGCCACGATGACCATGGCCTCGATCCCCTTCGAGGTGACGCTGGCGGCGTTCTGCACCTGGAAGGTCGCCAGGGTGGCGTCGAACGACTGCACCTGGAAATCGTCGAACTTGGTGTGGAACGCCGACAGGTTGACTGTCAGCTTGCGGTTGAAGAAGCTGGATTTCACACCGATTTCGGCCGTGCGCGAGGTTTCCGGGCGCACCACCACATTGGCGGTCGCGGTGGGGAACGTATCGTTGAAGCCCGGCCCCTTGTAGCCGCGACCATAGAAACCATAGACCATGATCGTGGGCGTCGCCTGGAACTGCGCCCCGGCCTTCCAGCTGAAATCGGTGTTGGCGTAGCTGGACGAGAATACGCCACGCGGGCCGCCCAGCGCCTGGAAATAGTTCAGCTGGTTCTGCGACAGGACCAGGTCGATTTTGTCGTGCGTGACGCGGCCACCGGCGATCAGTTGCAGCCCATCGACCACCTTGTAGGTCAACTGGCCGAAGCCGGCATAGCTTTGCGTGTTCTGCACATAGTTGCGATCGCTGCCCAGCTGCGCCACGTTGGACCGCGAACACGTCGGCGGGTTGGCGCCGGGAACGGCAACCGCACCCACGCAGAAGGGATAGCCGCGCACGGCAGCGTCCGGCAGGTAGCTGTTGCCGGCCAGTTGGCGCGCCAGATCGAGCTTCGACTTGAACCAATAGAGACCGACCTGGCCGCTCAAGCGGTTCTCGGCCGGAAGCGCCACGCGCAATTCGTTGGAATATTGGTCATAGCGCGATTGCGAGGCATTGGTGTTCAAGCCGTTGCCGGGCAGGTAATCGCCGTCAACCGCCTGGTTCTGGGTATAGAACCGCCAGGCAAACAGATTGCTGATCTCGATGCCCGAAGCCATGCGATACGACAGCTGGCCCTGTGCGCCGCCGGTCTTGATGTCGCGGAACTGGCTGGCTTCGCCCCCGAACAGGAAATTGCGGCTGCCCGGCGTGATCCCGACAGAGTTGAGCGACGGCAGGTTGACGCTGGCTACGTCGACCTGGCGATAAGTGTTGTCGAAGATCCCGGCGATGCCGTGGTTTTCGTTGTAATCGCCAATGGCATAGAACGAGAGCTGGTCGGTCAGCTCGGCCAGGTACTTGCCCTTGAAGGAAAAGCTGGTGGCATTGAGATCGTGCCGCGAGCCGGGCGCATAGGCGCCGACATGGGTGGTGGCCGGCTCCTGATAGGAATAAAGGCCGCTCAACCGCAGCGCCGAATTGGCGGTCACCGGGATGTTCAGCGTCTCGCGCGCGATAACGCCAAAGGCATTGCCCGATTCAGAGGGCTTGTCGCGGCTGAGCAGTTCGAGGTTGGCCGAGCTGGAATAGTCACCCAGCTTGGGCCGCGCGGTGACGATGTTGAGCAGGCCGGCCGAGGCATTCTTGCCGAACAGCAGGCCTTGCGGCCCGTTGAGCACTTCGACGCGCGCCAGATCGTTGAGCAGCGGGCTGTTGAGCACGGGGCGGCCCAGGTTCACGTCGTCGATGGCGATGGCCACGCTGCTGTCGATCGTGCCGGCAAAGGCCAGCGTGCCGATGCCGCGCACGGCAAAGGAATTGTCCACGCCCACCTGCAGCGAGGGCGCAGCGCGGGCAATCTGGGTCAGATCGTTGAGGTTCTGCGACGCCAGCGCATCCTTGGTCAGCGCCATAACGCTGACCGGCACGCGCTGCAGGCTTTCGCTGCGGCGCTGCGCGGTAACGATGATCTCGCCGTTCTGCACGGCATCGCCACCTGCGTCAGCAGCGCCCGCGGCCTGGGCCAGGGCAGCTGGTGCGGCCAGCATCGATGCCGACAGCGAAGCCGCGATGGTAAGTGTGCGCACAGGTTCCTCCCTCATTCATTTGGCCACACATTTTGGCCTTACCAATATCCTTGGCTTGGTTTTAGGAAGAACGGAAATCAATTCATTTTATCGTTATTCATCTGTTTCATGCATGCAAAGGCGTCAAAGTCGGCGTTGCCACGCCGCAGTCAAAGCCGAATATGTGGCGAGAATGCAGCATATGCCGCGCGCGATCGGGCAAGACGCCGTGTTGCGCCCACCATCTGGCTTAACAGAGCAGCAAAACAGGTCAGGCAGCTGGCAATACCAATTTGGCATGCGTGTGTCGCTCCGGCGCCAAGAGTGCGTGCATCGCGCCGCTGGCATTGACCACGCGGTGGCGGGCGTAGGCGTTGTGGTTGGCCTCCACGCTGGCAAGATCGTAGAGGTAGTTGACCATCAGCCCCAGCGATTGCTTCATCCCGCGCGGGCTGGTGTCGGCCAGCCAGCACAGCCGCTCTAACCGCGCGCCATTGCCGACATGGAAACGCGCCACCGGATCGCGCAGCCGCCCGCGCCCATCGCGCTCGGCCAGCAGATAGCGCGCGCCCAGCCGCATCAGCGCGTGGCGGCGGGGATCATCCCCTGCCCAGCCGGCATCGGGCGCGCCTTGTGCCAGGGCCTGCCCGGCCGCCGCATCGCCCTTGGCCGCCGCATCCCGCAGCCAGCGGGCAAAGCCGGGGATCGGCGAAAGCGTCACATAGCTTTCCAGGCCGGGAAATTCGGCGCCGAGATCCTCGACCACCTGCTTGATCAGGAACTGGCCAAAGCTGATCCCGGCCAGGCCCGCCTGGCAGTTGGATATCGAATAGAACACCGCCACGCGCGCGGCCTGCGGATCGAGCACGGCGCGGTCTTG
>NZ_KE148457.1:4772-7802 GCF_000410615.1 Novosphingobium sp. B-7
GGCGATGGAATGCACCGCCTCATAGCGGATGATCCGCTCCAGTAGATCGGCCGGGCTACTCCAGTCGATGCGCCGCAGCACCAGGAACCCGCGGTTGAACCACGAGCGCAACAGATGCACGAGATCGTCTTCCAGCGGCGCCAGCATCGGGTCTTGCGGCAAGTGGCGCAGCAGATCGGCCCGCATCGCCACCAGCGCCGCCGTGCCGGCCGGCGCCTGGTTCAGCCGGCGCAAGACCTCCTGGCGCGGCGCCTCTGCCGCCCGGGTCACTGCCGACAGGCGCGCCGGGCCGGGATCGGCATCATGCGCATCGAGCGCGGCACGAATGGCCTGCGGATCGGGGGCAAAGCGCGTGGCGAGGGCGCGCAGGAACGCGTGGCGCCCGGCATCGTCGCACGCGGCATAATCAGCCAGGATGCCAGCCGCCAGATGCACACCCGAAGACTGGCTGCGTTCTTCCAGCAGGGCCGCGGCACGATCGATCAGCGGCGCATCGGCCGGCACCGCAGCCACGCTCGGCGCACCCTTGCCAACGACCGGCCGGCGCCAGCGCTGGAACAGACTTTCGAGAATGTCGCGGGCAAGGCGCGATCGGTCGAGCGGCATGGCGCGTGATTCTCCCAAGGCCGATATCAGGCCTTTGGATATACACTACAGCGCTCAATCACACCACCGCATACACGATAAGCGTTTTTTAATATTCCTGCATATGATCAGGTCGCCTCGATGACCATGGCGATACCCTGCCCGCCCCCGATGCACATCGTGACCAGCGCGCGCCGGCCGCCGGTGCGGCGCAATTCATGCGCGGCTTTCACCACCAGGATCGCGCCGGTCGCGCCCACCGGATGACCCAGGGCAATACCGCTGCCGTTGGGATTAACCCGCTCGCTATCGAACCCGAGCGTGCGCGAGACCGCCAGCGCCTGCGCGGCAAAGGCCTCGTTCGCCTCGATCACGTCGATATCGGCCAGGGTCAGCCCGGCGCGGGCCAGGGCAATCGGCACGGCCTTGACCGGGCCCATGCCCATATAGGCCGGCTCCACCCCGGCGTGACCCCAGCTGACGATGCGCGCGATCGGCGCCAGGCCGCGCTGCTGTGCCACGCTGCGCCGCGCCAGAACCATGGCCGCCGCGCCATCGTTGATGCCGCTGGCATTGGCCGCGGTGACGGTACCGTCCTTGCGGAATGCCGGCTTCATGCCCGCCAGCGCCTCGGCCGTGGTTCCGGCGCGCGGGTGCTCGTCGGTATCGAACACCGTGGTGCCCTTGCGCGTGACCAGCTCGATCGGCAGAATCTGCTCGGCAAAGCGCCCTTCGGCAATCGCGCGCAGCGCGCGGGCATGGCCTTGCGCCGCCAGCGCATCCTGATCCGCGCGCGAAATATCGTGGCGCGCGGCAATATTTTCCGCCGTGATCCCCATGTGGCAGCCATCAAGCGGATCGGACAGCGTTTCCACCAGCGCATCGACCAGCGTGGCATCGCCCATCTTGCGGCCCCAACGCTGGCCGTGATCGTGATAGGGCGTGTTCGACATGCTTTCCGCGCCACCGGCCAGGGTGATGTCCGCCTCGCCCAGTTGCATCATCTGCGCGGCCGAGATGATCGCCTGCAGCCCCGATCCGCACAGGCGGTTGACCGTCAAGGCCGGCACTTCCACCGGCACCCCGGCCTTGAGCGCGGCGGCGCGCGCCAGATAGGCGTCCTTGCCGCTTGACGGGATCACCTGCCCCATCACCACGTGCTCCATGTCCTGCGGCGTCAGCCCGGCGCGGCGCACAGCCTCGGCCATCACGCGCGCGCCCAGCTCGGCCGCAGCAAAGCTTTTCAGCGCGCCGCCGAAATCCCCGATAGCGGTGCGCACCGGGCCAAGGATCATGATGTCGTCGGGCTTGTTGGTCATGGTCGTGATGGTCCTTGGAGGTCAGGCCAGCGCGGCGCGCTTGGCAGCAGTGGCGGCCAGCACTGGCGCCGGATCGAAGTAATAGGGAATGATCGCGCAGGCCTTGCCATCGCGAAAACGGAACAGCTCGCACAGCTCGGCCGGCGCCAGGGCGGGATCGGCAAAGCGCAGCGACAGGATCGTCACCGCGTGATTGGCGCCGGCGGTGGTTTCCACCCGGTCCATCGCCACCACATCCATCAATCCCATCACTTTGGTGAACAGGTCCTGCAGGCCCTGCACCCCGCGATAGGTGCCGGCCATGGGCAGGCCATCGGCCTCCACCACCACGAAATCGTCGGTCAGCCGCGCGGCCACGGCATCCCATTGCCCGGTGGCGGTCAGGCCATACAGTTCATCGACAAAGGCGATCATTTCGGCAGGCGTCATGGCCGGCGTTCCTCTTCCCGCTGGGTATTGCGCCATCATCGCCCCGCCCCAGCGCCACGCCACCTAGCGAAAAAGCTAGAGCGCCACAGCGGGCCAAGCGCCTATCAGGCATGGATAGACAAGAACACAATGCTGAAAGACGGATGCCTGATCAGATGACCTCTGCTGCTCACCCCACGGCCGCCCTGCCCGCAACGGTGCGCCACATCGTGTTGCGCCGCCGGCCGGTGGGCGTGCCCACGCCCGATTGCTTTGCCCTGGTGGAAACCCCCATGCCGGTGCTGGACGATGGCCAGATGCTGGTGCGCATGCGCGTCGGCTCGGTCGATCCGGCGATCCGCGGCTTCCTCGATGATCGCCCATCCTACCTGCCGCCGGTGGCCATCGATGCGCCGGTCACCGGTATGTCGCTGGGCGAGGTGGTGGCCAGCCGCCATGGCGATTGGCCGGTGGGCACGCTGGTGCGGGTGCTCGGCACCTGGTCCGATCACTATGTCATCACACCCGATGCACTGGGACTGGAACGCGTTACACCGCAACCGGGCGTGCCGCTGCGTGCCTATATGGGCGCGCTGGGACCGGTGGGGCTGACGGCCTGGGTGGGCCTTGTCGCGGTGGGCCAGGCGCGGCCGGGCGATACCGTGCTGGTCAGCGCCGCAGCCGGCGCCACCGGCAGCACGGTGGTGCAACTGGCGCG
>NZ_KE148458.1:0-311 GCF_000410615.1 Novosphingobium sp. B-7
GGCAAAGGCGGCCGCGCGCGCTTCCACTTGTGCCGGGGGCAGGCCGGCAAGCGCACCCTTGCCATGGGCCGCTGCGGCCACGGCCATGGCCGGCAGTGCCTCGACCAGTTCGCTGTCCCCCTGCGGCCCGATCGCCAGGGCGGGAGACAGCAGGACCAGCCCGGCCAGGTTCACGCCCTTGAGCAAGGGCAGCATCGCCGCCGCACGGGTGCCGCCATAGCTTTCCCCCACCACGATCACCGGCGCACCCACCCGGCTATGCGCGGCAAGCCAGCCGGTGATCGCCTGGGCCATGGCGCGCGCATCACCGG
>NZ_KE148458.1:446-1655 GCF_000410615.1 Novosphingobium sp. B-7
CGGCCCCATGGCGTCGATATGCAACGGGGAAGAGGAAGCCCCTGGCCCGCCGTTGAACGCAAAGATCACCGGCCGCATGGCATCGGCCGTGCCGCTGCGCAGATAGGCAATCGTGGAAATCGTGGCCGCCGGTTGCCCATCCGGTCCGCTCAGCACCTGCTGCTCGAACACGGCGTCATAGTCCAGCCGCCCGGCGGGCGTGGCCAGGGCGTGATGGCTCGTCGCCGGGGCAATCGGGCCGTCTGGCGCGGGCTGCGCGCCGGCCAGCAGCAGTGGCGCCAGCGCCAGGGCCGCCCGGTTCACCAGCATGCCCCGGCGGGTGGCGCAGCCCGTTGCCCCACTGGCGCAGCCCGTTGCCACTGCCAGCCATCGACATGCCCATGGGGCGTATCCCACTGCGCCGCCACGCGGGCAAAGCACGGGCCAAAGGCATCGGGGAGCGGATCGAGCGTGTCCGTGCCATCCAGGATCAGGCGCTTGAAGCGATCGCGCTCGCCCTCGTCGCCCAGCTCGCGCACGATCGCCGCCAGCCAGGCCTCGGTATCGAACCGCACGCCCTGCTCGCGCGACAGGAACAGCGGGAACAGCACGCTTTCGAGCGTGCGCTGGCCCTGGCTATGGGCGCGGATGCGCGCGTCCAGATCGTGGAAATACATCGCCGCGCGGTAATAGACGATGTGGCGCACCTCTTCATCGCCAAAGCCGATCTTGACCACATCGGCCGCCGCCATGTTGCGCGCCTTGCTGGTGAAGTAGCGCCGCGCCAGCTGGTTGACCGCCGCGAGATAGGCATCGGCGCTTTCAAAGCCGCCGCGCCATTGCAGATCGTCTTCGTAATAGGTGGTCAGCCCTTCGGAAAACCAGCTGGAAATGCCGCTGGGTGCGTCGATCTGGCCGGTCCACTGGTGGATCATCTCGTGAAAGAACAGGGAACTGGGCATTTCGCTCTGTTCACCCGGCGTCAGCGGACCGCGCGAGAGCATGAACGACTGATCCAGCGCGGTGCCACCGCCATAGGGCGCCGCGTCGCGGAACTGCACGAAGATGCGATAGGCGCGCTGGCCTTTCAGGTGGGGGAAATACCCTTGCAGATAGCGGTGCGCCGCCCCGGCCCGCGCCAGCGCCGTGGGCACATCGAACACCGGCTGGCCCAGCCAGGTCCCGGCAAAGCCGTCGCGCGTGCCTGTCGCCGGCCAGTGGCCCAGCGGC
>NZ_APCQ01000232.1:0-49258 GCF_000410615.1 Novosphingobium sp. B-7
GCGCGGCACTTTGATCCACAAGCTGATCGAGCGGCTGCCTGCCGTGGCGCCGGGCGAGCGGGCGGAGGCGGCGCTGGCCTGGCTGGCGCGGCAGGGCGCGGAATTTGACGCTGATGCCCATGCCGACATGCTGCGTGCCGCGCTTGCCGTGCTCGATCATCCCGATTGGCAGGCGGTATTCGGCCCCGGATCGCTGGCCGAAGTGCCGCTGGCCGCCGTGGTCGAAGGCCGCGTGGTATCGGGCACGATCGATCGCCTGTTGATCGCACCCGATCGCGTGCTGATTGTGGATTTCAAGACGGCGCGGCGTCCGCCGGCCAGCTTGGCGGATGTTCCGGCGGCCTATCTGCGGCAGATGGCGGCCTATGCCGCCGCGCTGGCCACGATCCATCCCGATCGCGTGGTGGAGGCGGCGCTGCTCTATACCCACGCCCCGCAACTGATCGCCATTCCCGCAGAAGTTCTGGCGCGGCACCACCCCATGGCCGCGACATAGCTTTTGCAGGGGCGCCCCCAACAAACCTTTCGCGCATCCCGGTTGCCAAGCGCGCGGCAAATCCTAGATACCATCCCAACTGATCAACGGAGTTTCGTTCATGTCGACCAAAGCCGTCACCGACGCCAGCTTTTCCACCGAAGTCCTTCAGTCCGACAAGCCCGTGCTGGTGGATTTCTGGGCCGACTGGTGTGGCCCGTGCAAGATGATCGCCCCGGCGCTGGAAGAAATCGCCGAAGAACTGGCTGACAAGGTGACCATCGCCAAGGTGGACATCATGGAAAACACCACCATCGCCAGCGATTTCGGCGTGCAGTCGATTCCGCTGCTGATCCTGTTCAAGGATGGCAAGCCGGTGGCGCAGAAGCTGGGCGCCGCGCCCAAGAGCCAGCTCAAGGGTTGGCTGGAAAGCGTTCTGTAATGGTCAGCGGGCGCTGTGCTCGCGCCCTTCGACAGGCTCAGGGCGAACGGAACAAGGAATTTTCCTCTGAACCGTTCGGGCTGAGCTTGTTGAAGCCCCTTGGGAAGGCAGACTAGCCCGGCAAACCCGCCAGCCGTTCGGCCATGGCATCGAACAGCGCCGGCGTTCTGGCGGCAATCAGGCCCTTTTCGCCCAATTGATCGACGCGATAGGGCCGCCCATCGGGCCGTGCGGCCTTGCCGCCGGCCTCGTTGACGAACAATACCCCGGCGGCATGGTCCCAGGCCAGGGTGCGCTCGAAAATCGAGACATCGTTCACCCCCAGCACCAGGCGCGGATATTGCTCGGCCGCGCAACGCGGAATGTCCACCACGCTGTAATGCGGCAGGATATGCTGGCGCATCGCCTCGCGCTGGGCCGCGTCCATGAATACCGTGGAAATCGCCGCGACCGGCGGCACCTGGCTGGTGGGCGTGGCGCGCACCGGCTTGCCATTCACAAACGCGCCCCGGCCCAGTTGCGCGGTGCACAGCCGGCCGGATGGCACATCGTGAATCCATCCCGCCACGCACTGCCCATGCTCGGCCAGCGCGATCAGCACGCCAAACGGCGGCTTGCCCGCAGCGAAATTGTTGGTGCCATCGAGCGGATCGATGATCCAGCACAGCCCATCGCCCAGCCGTTCCATCAGCGCCGGGTCGGCATGGGCGGCTTCCTCGCCCACGATAGTGGCCTGGGGCAGGATCGTGGCGAGCCCCTCGCTCAGCAGTCGTTCCGCGTGGGTATCGGCCACGGTGACCACGTCGTTGACGGCCTTGTTGATCACGTCAGCCTCTGAAAGCTGGCGATAGCGCGGCGCGATGGCTTCCTGCGCCACGCGGGCGATCAGCGCGCTGACGGCAGCGTCGATCTCGGGCGTCCAGCTCATGAGAACGGCACCGCGGCAATGGCCTGGAAGCCGGGGCGGGTGCGCAGCCGTTCCATCCACATCTCCACATGGGGCAGGGCCGGCCGTTCAATCGGCAGGCTGAACCAGGTGTGGGCATAGGTGCCCATGGGGATATCGGCCACGCCAAAGCTGTCGCCCGACAGGAACGGCTGGCGCGCCAACTGCGCATCGACCATCGCCATCAGCGTGGCACAGGCGGTGGCAGATTTGGCCACTACCGGATCGCTGCCATCCTTGCCGCCGCGCACACAGCCCAGAAACGCATCGCGCTGCGCGTCGGCATAGAGGAACTGCCAGTCCATCCACTGGTCGCCCTGCGCGCGGATTGCCGGATCGGCGGGCCACAGCTGCGGGGCATGGGCGGCGAACAGATAGCGCAGGATCGCGTTCGATTCCCACACCGTCACGCTGCCGTCCTCGATCATCGGCACCAGGCGGTTGGGATTCTTTGCCAGGTATTCAGGCGTATAGCCAAAGCTGCCGCCCATATCCCGCCGCTCGAAATCCAGGCCGCATTCGTGCGCGCCCCAGACCACCTTCTTGACGTTGTGCGAATTGATCCGGCCCCAGATGATCAGCATGGCCGCTCAGCTCCGGTAATCGGCGTTGATCGAGATATAGCCGTGCGTCAGGTCGCAGGTCCACACCGTGGCGCGGCCCTGGCCGAGGCCCAGGTCGACCTCGATCGAAATTTCGCGGCCCTTGAGGTGCGCAGCCACCGGCGCTTCGTCATAATCGGCGAGTGGCTGGCCGTCCTTGGCTGCCCAGGTGCCGCCAAAGCCGATCGACAGGCGGTCGCGGTCGGCCGGTTCGCCGGCCTTGCCCACGGCCATGACGACGCGGCCCCAGTTGGCGTCTTCCCCGGCAATGGCGGTTTTTACCAGCGGCGAATTGGCAATCGCCAGGCCGACGCGGCGGGCGCTTTCGTCGGAAACAGCGCCGGAAACGGCCACGGCAATGAACTTCTGCGCGCCTTCGCCATCCTTGACCACCAGATGTGCCAGTTCGCGGCACACCTGCTCCAGCGCGGCGGCAAAGGCTTCACCGCCTACGTCGTCCCGGCTGGTGAGCAGGGCGTTGCCCGCCTTGCCGGTGGCAAAGGCCATGACCGTGTCGCTGGTGGAAGTATCGCTGTCGACCGTGATGCACGAGAACGTGCGCTGGTTCGCGGCCGACAGGCATTCCTGCAGGAACGCGGGCGAAACTGCCGCGTCGGTGAAGATATAGCCCAGCATCGTCGCCATGTCGGGCGCGATCATGCCCGAACCCTTGATGATCGCCGACAGTGTTACCGTGGTATCGCCCACGATTGCGGTGGCCGTGGCGCCCTTGGCAAAGGTGTCGGTCGTGCCGATGGTGTTGGCCGCCTCTTCCCAGGTGCAGGGCGTGGCCAGCAGTGCGGCCTCGATCCCGGCGCGGGCCTTGTCCTTGGGCAGCGGCACGCCGATCACGCCGGTGGACGAGACGAACACTGCCTCGCGCGCGCAGCCCAGGTGCGTGGCGACCTGGTCCATAATCGCTTCTACCGCCTCGCGCCCGCGATAGCCGGTAAAGGCGTTGGAATTGCCGGCATTGACCACCAGCGCGCGCGCGGCGCCTTGTGCTACATTCTGCCGCCCCAGCTCCACTTCCGAGGAACAGCACACATTGCGGGTGAACACACCGGCCACGGCCGTGCCTTCGTCCAGCTCCACATAGGTGAGGTCACAGCGTCCCCAATCCTTGTACCCGGCACGGGCCACGCGCGGGGTCACGCCGGCAATCGCGGGCAGGGCGGGGAAGGGCGAGGCGAGCGGGGAAACGGCGTCTGACATGGCCGCGTTCCCTAGCGATTCGATTTCCCGCCGTCCATGGCTGAGCCGGCCGCGGCACGCCGCTGGGCAGACAATTGACGCAAGAATGTGGCACCGGCATCACTTTGCCGTGAAACGGGGAAACAGACACATGCAGCATGCGATGCGCCACGCGGTCTTGATCGGCTTGGGAGTAATGCTCTGCGCGCCGGGTGCGGCGATGGCGCGCCCGCGATCGCGCCCGCCGGTCGAAACACCGGCCAAGCCCAATGGCGATGCCGGGCAATGGGTTTTGCCTGACGATTATCCTCCTGCGGCGCTGCGCAACAATGATACCGGCACAACCGGCTTCCGCCTGACCTATGACGAAACGGGCAAGGTGACCGATTGCGAGGTGACGGCAAGCAGCGGCTATGCCGATCTCGACGCCACCACGTGCCGGGTGTTGCTGTTGCGGGCCAGCTTCATACCCGGCACCCGCAATGGCAAGCCGGTGGCGAGCGCCTATACCAGTTCGGTGCGGTGGAGCATTCCCGACAACGGGGACGACGACGATGATACCGACACGCCGCGCACCCTGCCGACCGCGTACAAGGGCCAACTGGTCTATACCATTGCCGCCGATGGCACGGTGGCGCGGTGCGAGGCGGTGGAAAACGATGGCAAACGACACGAGGTGGCAGCTGGCTCCGGCCTGGTCGCCTGTCCGGCTGGCAAGACATTCCCCATTCCGCGCGATGCTGGCGGAAAGCCCGTGGCGCGGCGCGTGACCACCACGTTTTCCGTTGCGGTCGACGATGTGCCATGAACCGCGCCATCCCGGTTGACGCGCCCGCGTTCGCGCATCATCACGGTGGCTACAACGCATCAGGGACAGGGAACGGGGCAATGGCGCGGAAACTGACGGCGACGAGCCTGGCCATCGGTTTGCTGATCGGGATGCCGGCGCTGGCGCAAGACTCGACCCCGGGGCGGCCTGTCACCAATCCCGGGACATGGATCTCGGCGGCGGATTATCCGGCCAGCGCACTGCGCAATGCCGAACAGGGCGCAGTCCACTTTGCGCTGACCTATGACACCACCGGCATGCCCACTACGTGCGAAGTGACGGTAAGCAGCGGTTCGTCGCAGCTGGATGATACCACGTGCCGGATACTGATGGCACGGGCGCGGTTCGTGCCCGGCACCAAGCATGGCAAGCCTGTGGGCGATACCTTTCGCAGTTCCATCAACTGGCGCCTGCCCGGTGGGGGAGGCGGCAACGGCCTCAATGTTGTTCCGGCGCCCACCAAGCAGCAAATGGCGTTCGTGGTTGGTGCCGACGGCAAGGTGTTGCGCTGCGAGGCGTCTGAAAATGGCGGTGGATGGCATGAGGTCGCGCCGGGGACCGGCCTGATTTCCTGCCCCGTGGGCAAGCGGTTTGCCCCGGCAAAGGACACGACCGGCCGAACCGTTGCCAAGCGGGTGACGGTAACCTTTACCATCGCCGTGGACGATGCGTCCTGAGCGTGCGTTCCAGCGCTTGGGTTGAATCAAAATCTGCCGATTGCGCTTTACGCGCGGGGAGCCGTTCCCTATCTCCCATCGCAATGCGCTTTTTGCTTGTCCTGTTTGCCCTGCTCAGCGGCCTGTCGCTGCCCGAGGTGGCCAATGCCACCACGCGCACCGAAGTGGCGGGCGCCGAGCATGCCGGGCTGGCAGTGGCCCCGGTGGCCGCGCATTGCGTGGTCCAGGCGGCGCGGGTGCGCGCTGCGCGCCCGGTTTTCGACGTGGCGCAGCAGGCCGTGCCGGCGATGTTTGCGCCGTTCGCGCTGGCCAGCACCGCCACCTATCGCAGCGACCGCGCGCGCGAATAAGCCGCGCTGCTGCCCCGTTGCGGGCACCAATCCCTGACTTTCGCGTTGCCGGCCCGATGCGCGCCCGAATTTTATCACGGCCCGCGCCCGGCACTTGCCATACCCATTCGCATAACAGGAAACACCGCCATGCTCGGCGCCCTTGCCAAGTCCATTTTCGGTTCGTCCAACGATCGCTACGTCAAGTCACTCGACAAGCAGGTGAAGAAGATCGCCGCTTTCGAGCCGGAAGTGCAGGCGATGAGCGACGAGCAGCTTGCCGCGCAGACGGTGAAGTTCCGCGCTGCCCTCGAAGCGGGCGCCAGCCTCGATGACCTGCTGCCCGAAGCCTTTGCCACGGTGCGCGAAGCGGCCGTGCGCACCATGGGCATGCGCCACTTTGACGTGCAGATGATCGGCGGCATGGTGCTGCACCGTGGCGAAATCGCCGAAATGCGCACCGGCGAAGGCAAGACCCTGGTGGCGACGCTGGCGGTCTATCTCAATGCGCTGGAAGGCAAGGGTGTTCACGTCGTGACCGTGAACGACTACCTCGCCAAGCGCGACGCCGAGACGATGGGCGTACTCTACAAGTTCCTTGGCCTGACGGTCGGCGTGATCGTGCCCAATCTCAACGAGTATGAGCGGCGCGAGGCCTATGAGGCCGACATCACCTATGCCACCAACAACGAGTTGGGCTTCGACTACCTGCGCGACAACATGAAGCACGAACGCTCGCAGATGGTGCAGCGGCCGTTCAACTATGCGATCGTCGACGAAGTGGACTCGATCCTGATCGACGAGGCGCGCACGCCGCTGATCATTTCCGGCCCCACCGACGACAAGAGCGACCTCTATATCTCGGTCGATGCGGTGGTGAAGCAGATCGACCCGTCGCTCTATGAAGCCGACGAAAAGACCAAGAGCATCACCCTGACCGAAGACGGTGTGGAATGGGTGGAGCGCGCGCTGGAGGCAGATGGCCTGCTGGTTGGCTCCAACCTCTATGACGTCGAAAACACCATGGTGGTGCACCATCTCGACCAGGCGCTGAAGGCCAATGTCATGTTCAAGCGTGACATCGACTACATCGTCAAGGACGACAAGGTCATCATCATCGACGAGTTCACCGGCCGCATGATGGATGGCCGGCGCTGGTCCAATGGCCTGCACCAGGCGGTGGAGGCCAAGGAAGGCGTCAAGATCGAGCCTGAAAACCAGACCATGGCCTCGATCACCTTCCAGAACTACTTCCGCATGTATCCCAAGCTTTCGGGGATGACCGGGACGGCCGCGACCGAGGCGACCGAGTTCTTCGAAATCTACAAGATGAATGTCGTCACCATTCCCACCAACGTGCCGGTGCAGCGCGTGGACGAGGAAGACGAGTTCTACAAGAACACGCTCGACAAGTTTGCCGCGATCGCCAAGCTGATCCGCGAGAAGAACGAGATCGGCCAGCCGGTGCTGGTCGGCACCGTGTCGATCGAAAAGTCGGAACTGCTCAGCGAGTTCCTCAACCGCGAAGGCGTCAAGCACGCGGTGCTCAATGCCCGCTTCCACGAAATGGAGGCGCACATCGTGGCCCAGGCCGGCCGCCTTGGCGCCGTCACCATCGCCACCAACATGGCCGGGCGCGGCACCGACATCAAGCTGGGCGGCAACCTGGAATTCCGCATGGAGGACGAGTTGCGCGACGTGCCCGAAGGGCCGGAACGCGACGCTGCCATCGCCCGCATGGCGGCCGAGATCGACGCGGAAAAGGCCAAGGTGCTGGAAGCCGGTGGCCTATGCGTGATCGGCACCGAGCGGCACGAAAGCCGCCGCATCGACAACCAGCTGCGTGGCCGTTCGGGCCGTCAGGGTGACCCGGGCCTGTCGAAGTTCTACCTGTGCCTGGAAGACGACCTGCTGCGCATCTTCGGGCCGGACACGCTGTTTGCCCGGATGATGAATTCCAACCTTGCTGATGGCGAGGCGATCGGGTCGAAGTGGCTGTCCAAGGCGATCGAGACCGCGCAGAAGAAGGTCGAAGCGCGCAACTACGATATCCGCAAGCAGGTTGTCGAATACGACGACGTGATGAACGACCAGCGCAAGGTGATCTACGAGCAGCGCGCCGACATCATGGATGCCGATGCGGTGGACGATGTGGTGGTGGATATGCGCCACGACACGATCAACGCCATGGTTGGCGACGCCTGCCCGCCGGGCTCTTATCCCGAACAGTGGAATATCGCCGGCCTCAAGGAACGCGTGGCCGACGTGCTGGGCATGACGCCGCCGCTCGATGACTGGCTGGAAGAAGACGCGGTGGAAGCCGAGTTGATCAGCGAGCGCCTGATCGCGCTGGCCGATGCGCACATGGCGGCCAAGCTCGACACGGTGGACCGCGCATCGTGGGGCAACCTGGAAAAGTCGATCCTGCTCGAACGCCTCGACCACCACTGGAAGGAACACTTGGCCACGCTCGACGCGCTGCGCCAGGTGGTGTTCCTGCGCGCCTATGCGCAGAAGACGCCGATCAACGAATACAAGCAGGAAGCCTTTGGCCTGTTCGAAAAGATGCTCGACGCGATCCGCGAGGACGTGACCCGCATCCTGATGATCAGCGAAATCCGCATGCAGCCGATGGAAGACTTCCAACTGCCCGAACTGCCCGATTTCCTGACCAGCCATATCGATCCGTTCACCGGCGAAAACGATGCCGTGCCGCAGGTGCCCGGTGCTGCTGCCATGCTCGGCGCGCTGGGTGGCGCGCAGGCTGCGGGCGCTGCTGTGGCGGCGAGCGAAGATCCCTATGCCGGCCAGGGCATCAGCCGCAACGCGCCGTGCCCGTGTGGTTCGGGCCAGAAGTACAAGCACTGCCACGGCCTGGCGGCCTGAGCCTGCTGCTGATCGCAACTTTTCAACCCCGGCTGGCGCAGGCTGGCCGGGGTTTTCCATTCCAAAAAATCCGAAGGAACCGATTGTGGACAAGACTATCAAGCTGACGCTGAGCGAAGATGAAGGCGAAATGATCGTCGACGCGCTGGAAGTGGATCTGGAAGGCTATCTCGAATCCGCCAAGGAAGCGCGCGGCAACAACAACCGTGCCGATGTGGAAACCTTCACTGAAGCGGCCGATCGCATCGCCAAGCTGATCGCCAAGATCCGCGCCAAGCTGGACTGATTGCGCAAAAAGCCCCCTCTTCTTTAGAGGAGGGGGTTGGGGGTGGTGGAAACCACCCCTGAAATTTGCTGTTGACCAGCGGATTTAGCTGAAAATTCGAATGGTGCAGGCGCGCGTTTGCGCATGGCCTCGCACCACCCCCAAACCCCCTCCTCTAAAGAGGAGGGGGCTTTTTTCTACCTAGCTCACCACAGCTTTGCGCGCTTTTCGGGCGGAATATACATGGTGTTGCCCGGCTTGACGCCAAAGGCCTGGTACCACGCTTCGATGTTGGGCAGCGGCCCGAGGATGCGGAAGCGGGCCGGGCTGTGCGGGTCGGTGGTGACCTGGTTGCGCAGCGAATCCACGCGCTGGTTGGCGCGCCAGGCCTGGGCAAACGAGAGGAAGAAGCGCTGGTCGCCGGTCAGACCGTCGATCACCGGCGCCGGCTTGCCACCCAGCGACTTGTGATAGGCATCAAGCGCAACCTGCAAGCCGGCAAGATCGGCGATATTTTCGCCCATCGTCAGCTTGGGATTGATGAAGGCGCCCGGCGCCGCTTCAAAGCGGGCATATTCATCGCCAAACACCTTGGCTTCCGCCTCGAAACGCTCGGCATCCTGGGGCGTCCACCAATCGGAGATGGCGCCCTTGGCGTCGATCTTGCGGCCCTGATCGTCAAAGCTGTGGCTGATTTCGTGGCCGATGATCGCGCCCGTGGCGCCATAGTTCACGGCATCATCGGCGCGCGGATCAAACAGCGGCGGCTGGAGAATGCCGGCGGGGAACACGATCTGCAGCTTGGCCCCGCCGTTGTAGGCGTTCACCGTCTGCGGGTTCATGCCCCACTTCTTGCGGTTCACCGGCTTGCCCAGGTCTTCCATCGCATAGTCGGCATTGAAGCGCGCGGCGCGGGTCACATTGCCGTAGAGATCGTCAGGCTTGATCACCAACGCCGAATAATCGCGCCACATATCCGGGTATCCGACCATCACGTCGATCCGCGCCAGCTTGGCAAGCGCGGCCTCCTTGGTCGGCGCGCTCATCCACGGATTGGCGGCAATGCGCTTTTCAAAGGCGGCGCGCAGGTTGGCGACCAGTTCCTGCATCCGCGCCTTGGACGATGGCGGGAAATAGCGCGCGACATAGGCTTGGCCGGCCGCTTCGCCCAACTGGCTGTTGACCAGATCCAGCCCGCGCTTCCACCGCGGCTTGAGCTGGCCCACGCCGGTGAGCGTGCGGGTAAAGGCAAAGCGGCTGTCGACCATCGCCTTGGTCAGATAGGGCGAAGCCTGGTCGGCCACGTGGAACGCCTGCCACAGCTTGAGCGTGTCGAGCGGGGTGTTGGCATAGAGTGCCGCCAGATCGCGGATCGCGGTGTTCTCGCGCACGATCATGCGGCTTTGCGGGGCGATGTGCGCGCCTTCGAAGAAGGCCGTCCAGTCGATCCCGGGCGCATAGGCGGCAAATTCGGCCGATGACATCGGGTTATTGGTGGCACTGCGATCGCGGCGGCGGGCGATATCCCAGCTGCGCGTGGCGATCTCGGTTTCAAAGGCCATGATCTTTGCGGCCGCTGCTGCCGGATCGGCCACGCCCAGCGTCTGCAGCGTGCGGGTGATATAGGCGACATAGGCCTCGCGCTGCGGCGCGAATGCGGGCTTGAGGTAATAATCGCGTTCGGGCAGGCCCAGGCCACTCTGGCCCAGCGAAAGCACGTTGAGCCCCGCATCGGCGGTATCTGGTCCCACGCCATAATCGACCAGGCTGATGCCAAAGCTGCCCTCGGCGCCGCCCATGGCGCGGGCGAAGGCGGTCTTGTCGGCAATCGCCATGACCTTGGCAACATCGGCCTGGAGCGGGGCAAGGCCGCGCTGTTCGACCGCGGCCTCGTTCATGAAGCTGGCATAGAGTGCGCCGACCTGGCTGGTCGCGGGCATGGCGGCGACCAGATCCTTCATCTGCGCCTGCACTTGCTCGTCGATCAGGGCAAGCGTGCCGATGTTGGGCCGGTCTTCGGGAATGGGCGTGCGCGCCTTCCACTTGCCGTTGGCGTAAGTATCGAAATCATCGCCTGGCTTGACCGAAAGATCGCGCCCGGAAAGATCGACACCCCAGCCGCCAATCGGCCCGCTCTGAGCGCTGGCGGCAGCGGGTGCCGCCTTTGCGCGAGACGCCGGAGAGGCCAGGGCCGGCTGCATCGCCACGGCCAATGCCGTCGATGCCAAGACCATCATGCGAAGTTTCACAGTTGCATTCATCCTTGTTGACCCCTCAACGGCGCGCAACCTAGACGAAGGCGGTTTCATCTGAAAGAGTTTGATGCAGGTGATGCCATTGATAAAAAGGGCATGTCTGTGCGCTTTTTGTCGCCAATCGTGTCATTTGCAATTGTCAGCGGCGGCGCAGCAGCACCTCCACGCTTTCTTCGACACTGGCTCGGTCAGTATCGCAGCCACTTTCCTGTTCCAGCGCGGTGCGAATGTTGGAAATCTTGCTGTCGGACAGATGCTCGATCCCGATGAAATCGCCCCGCGCGCCTTCCAGGGCGCGGATCAGCTCGTCTAGCTTGGCCTGCATCGCCGCAGCATCGCGGTTTTGCGCATTCTGGATGACGAAGACCATCAGGAACGTGACGATGGTGGTGCCGGTGTTGATCACCAGCTGCCAGGTGTCTGACCAGGCGAAGATCGGGCCCGACACGGCCCAGACGACGATGATCAGCGTGGCCAGCGCGAAACTCGCCGGTTGCCCCGCCAAGGCCGAAACGCGATTGGCAAATGCGGTGAAAATCCGGTCCATGGCCGCGGTTCTTTCTGGTTTGATTGCTGGACTGTTTCCCAAAACCAGCGGGCGGGCCGCGCGGTTCCCGAAAGGGCAGGGAACCGTTGGGGGCACCCTGGCTTGGCCGTGCCCAAGAATTGCTTTGCCGCTTCCATCCCACGCCATCGCTTGACGGTAAAAAGTCTATCAAATAAATAGAGATCAAGACGCAGCGGCCTGGCCCGATGCTGCGCCGGCCCTCAGCGGCCGCCACGGGCCCGCGGCTTTTGATCGGGAAGCAGCTTGCTCCGCGTTACCAACGGCTAAAGCGCGCGAACGCTGGGGCGACATCGCCAGGCTTCGTGTTCCCCGCTGTTTCAGGGGTGATACGATGCAATGCACACGATAGCGGCATAATGCCCGCGCCCAGCCACCGTGCAGACCACGGCTGCGCCTGGGCCTGACCATAATCATATCCAGATTGCGCAAGGCCGCGCGGCGATGCCCCGCACGCGGCAGGCCGCCTTGCGCCTTCAGTCCATGAGGGACCGCTTTTCATGTCGATTTTCCATGCCACCCGCCCGGCCACGGGCCTGGGCGCGCTGCTGCTCGCCTCCACCGCACTGGCCTTGCCAGGCTTGGCCCAGGCTGCCGAAACGGCGGCGGCGCCGGCCGAACAGGCGCCGGCACCGGTCGCCGACCCAGCCAGCCCGGATGTGCCCGATGCCAATGCCATCACCGTCACCGCCCGCCACCGCGAAGAACGGCTGCAGGACGTGCCGCTGGCCATCTCAGCCATTTCCGGTGCGGAGCTGACCTCCAAGCGGATCGAGCGGGTGAGCGAATTTGCTCTGCGCGTGCCCAATTTCGGCGCGTTGCAGCAGAACACTCGCGTTTCCGGGCTCTACATTCGTGGGCTGGGCGGCAATGCCAGCAACGATGGCGCCGAAGGCGGCGTTGGCCTGATCGTGGACAACGTGTTCTTCACCCACGTGGGCTTTTCCTGGCTCGATTTCGTCGACCTGGAAAACATCCAGGTGGTGCGCGGGCCGCAGGGCACGCTGCTGGGCAAGAACACCACGATCGGCGCAGTGATCGTGCAGACGGCCAAGCCCCAGTTCGAGCCTTCCTATACGCTGCAAGCCACCTATGGGAATTACGATGCGGTGCAGCTGCGCGCCAATGCCACCGGGCCGATCATCGATGACAAGCTGGCGTATCGCCTGACCTTTGCCGAAAGCAAGGGTGGTGGCTGGATCACCAATGCCTATAACGGCGTCAAGCTGCTGGGCAACGATCGCTGGTCGGCGCGCGGGCAACTGCTGTTCACGCCCAGCGCCACTGTGTCCTCGCGCCTGATCGCCGAACATTACGAATCCAACGAATACAACAATTTCTCCCCGCCAGTGGCGGACGTGACACAGAACCTGAACCTTGATGGTACGGTCAATTCGCCGCGCGCCGGTAGCTGGAGCGCCAAGCTGGCGCGGTTTGGCTATACCCCCAATCTCAACGGCCCCTACAACGCCAACCTCAACAACCAGGATCGCCTGATCGCCAAGACCGATGGTCTTTCCAACGAGATCAACTGGGATCTGGGCGGGGTGAACCTGATCGGCGTTACCGCGTGGCGGCGGCTCTATTTCCGGCCCTACAACGATAGCGATTACACCCCGCTGGATATCTATCGTGCGGGCTATGATGTTGACGTCAATCAGTATTCGCAGGAACTGCGGCTCGCCTCGGCCAAGGGCAGCACGATCGATTGGCAGGTGGGCGCGTTTTACCTGCACGAAAAGCTGCGCAGCAACTTGCGCACGATCTTTGGATCAGACGCCTCGACGTTTTTCCTGGGGGCAGGGGTGCCGTCCTCGTTCATCGACGGGCTGGAGTATGACCGCGATGGCCGGCTGACGATCGATAGCCTGGCCGGTTTTGGCCAGGTGACCGCGCACCTCACGTCCACCTTCTCGCTCACCGGCGGCCTGCGCTACACCTGGGAGAAGAAGCAGGTGAACATCGCCGGCTATGCTCTGGGCACCGGCGCGCTCAATCCCGCCGGCGCCACGGCGCGACAGGCGCTGCTCAACAACCTGGGTGGCACCAGTGGCAGCGCGGCCGGCGCCTATACGCTGGCCAACCAGGTCAGCCGTGGCTCGCTGGCCTGGCTGGTCAACCCCGCTTGGCAGGTGACGCCCAACGTGCTGCTCTATGCCTCGGCCAGCCATGGCGAAAAATCGGGCGCGGCCAATACTTCGGCCACGGCGAGCCAGGCCGCGCTGGTGATCACCCGGCCGGAAAAGTCCACCGATTTCGAGGCCGGGATCAAGACCAGCTGGGCCGGCGGCAAGGCCACCGTCAACCTCAACCTCTACAACAACACGATCACCGATTATCAGGGCACCCGCGTCGACCAGGCCAATGCCTCGTTCGGCACCTATCTCGCCAACGTGGGCAAGGTGCGGCTGCGCGGGTTCGAGTTCGAGGCGACCTGGCGCCCGGTGCCGGCGCTGGGGTTCAACGCGAACCTTGCCTATAACGACGCCAAGTACCTGGATTATGCCGATGCGCCCGCCCCGCTGGAATTCCAGCTGGCCAATGGCGGCGCCGCGCGGCCCCTGTCGCTCACCGGCTATCAGGTGGCTGGTTCCAACAAGTGGACGGTGCAGGGCGGCATCGATCTTGATCAGCCGATCGGTGGGGAATGGAACCTCACCGGCTATGCCAACACCAGCTGGAAAAGCCGGATTGCCTATATCAACCCGCGCTCGGTCTATGGCTGGCAGGCGCCGGTGGCGATCACCAACGTCGGGCTGGGCCTGCGCACGCAGGACAACCGCTGGCAGCTTCAGGCCTGGGCCAAGAACGTGACCAACGAACGCTATGCCGTCTCCTATGGCGCGGCCAGTGCCTCGGCCCCGGTGATCGAGGTCTATGGCAATCCGCGCACGTTCGGCGGCACCATCACGCGGACGTTTTGACCATGAGCCACGATACCGCACATCGCCAGGCCTGCGGCAAACGCCAGATGAAGCTGGGCGCCTTCCTGTTCGGCGTAGGGCATCATGCCGCCGCCTGGCGCCATCCCGATGTCGATCCGCGCGCGCCGTTCCGGTTCGAATACTGGCGCGATCTGGCGCAAAAAGCCGAAGCTGCAACGTTCGATGCCGTGTTCCTGGCCGACAACGTGGCGCTGTTCGGCGCCACGCCCGAGGCGATCAGCTATACCGCACCTGTCTATACCGGAGAGCCGCTGACGCTGCTGTCGGCCCTGGCCACGCACACCAGCCATATCGGGCTGATCGCCACGGTCTCCACCACCTATCTCCAGCCCTATCATGTCGCGCGAAAGTTTGCCGCGCTCGACCAGCTTTCCGGCGGCCGGGCCGGGTGGAACCTCGTCACATCGGGCAGCGATGCCGAGGCGGCGAACTTCGGGCTGGACCATCAACTCGCGCACGCCGCGCGCTATGCCATCGCGGCCGAGCATGTGGCGGTGGTCAAGCAGCTGTGGGACAGCTTTGCCGACGATGCCATCCAGGCCGACAAGGCCAGCGGCCGCTATTACGATCCGGCACGGTTGCGCCGTGTGGATCATGCTGGCAATCACTTCCGCGTGGCCGGCCCGTTGCAGACCGGGCGACCGCCGCAGGGACATCCGGTGATCGTTCAGGCCGGATCGTCTGATGATGGCCAGGCGCTGGCCGCCGCCACCGCCGAGGTGGTGTTTACCGCGCAGCAAAGCCGCGCCGCAGCGCGCGCCTTTGCCCAAGGCCTCAAGGACAAGGCGCAGGCACTAGGCCGGTCGCGCGATAGCCTGCTGGTGATGCCCGGTGTCAGCATCTATGTTGCGCCCACGCGGGCAGAGGCCGAGGCCAAGCTGGCGCGCTTGCAGGCCTTTGTCGATGTGGCCGGCGCGCTCGCCTCGATCCGCACCTTCCTCGATTGGGATCTGACCACCGTCGATCTCGACGCGCCGCCGCCACCGCCGCCGTTCACGCAAGGGTGGCAGAGCCGGCAAAAGCTGTTTTACGACCTCGCGCTGGACCAGGGCTTGAGCGTGCGCCAGTTGGTCTCGCGCATGTCGGCCGCGCGCGGGCATCTCGTGCTGGTGGGCACGCCCGCCGAAGTGGTCGACGAACTTCAGGCCTGGTTCGAGGATGGCGCGGCCGATGGCTTCAACATCCTGGCGCCGATCTTTCCCGCAGGCCTTGACGACGTGATCGAACTGGTCCTGCCCGAACTGCGCCGGCGCGGCCTGTTTCGCGAGGAACACGAAGGCGCCACCTTGCGCGAAAACCTTGGCCTGGCGCGGCCCGATGCCGGCTTTCCTGCGCCGCTTTCCCCCCAGACGAAGGAGCTTGTTGCATGAGCACGCTTGCCCTCGATGCCGCCGGGCGCGCGCCGCCCGCCGCAGCGCCCAAACGGCTTGGCCCGGCGCGGCTGATTGCCTTTTCCAGCCTGGGCATGCCGCTTGCCGCGGTGGAAGTGCCGCTCAGCACCTATGTCCCGCCGCTCTATGCCAGCGCGTTCGGCTTTTCGCTGGGCACGGTGGGGGTGATTTTCCTGCTGGCGCGGCTGTGGGATGCGGTGATCGATCCGGCGATCGGCCTGCTGTCTGACCGCACGCGCAGCCGCTGGGGCCGCCGCCGGCCGTGGATTGCGGTGGGGGCCGCGATCTTTGCGCTGGGCGCGGTGCCGGTGTTCCTGCCGCCTACCTGGTTTGGCCCCTTGGCGCTGTCGGCCGCGCTGTTCGTGCTCTATCTGGGCTATTCGATGATGGCGACGCCGCTGGCGGCGTGGATGGGCGAACTTTCGGGCGCTTATCACGAGCGGACGCGCATCACCACCTATGGCCAGGCGCTAACCTGCGTGGCGCTGCTGCTGGCGCTGGTCCTGCCCAGCCTGCTGGTCACGCGGCTGGCCGGGCAACCGCGGCTGGAACTAGCGGCGATGGGGGCGATGGTCTTTGCCCTGCTGCTGATCACCCTGCCGCTGGGCATTCGTGCGCTGCCCGAGCCGCCGCCGCCAGCCGGCGCGCAAGATCCGGTGCGGGTGTGGCATACGCTGCGGCTGGTCTTTGGCGAAGGCATGCTGCTGCGCGTGCTGGCCTCGAACTTTGCCGTGCGGCTGGCACAGGGCGTGCGCACCGCGCTGTTCGTGTTCTTCATCAGCTTTTACATGGGCCATCCCGCCTGGGCGCCGGGTCTGTTCCTGCTGCAATATGTGTTCGGCATCTTTGCCTGCCCGCTGTGGCTGGCGATCGGCCGCCGCGTGGGTAAGGAACGCGCTGCTGTCGCCGGGGAATTGACCCAGGTGGCGATCAACCTGGCACTCCTCGCGCTGGCGCCGGGCTCTGTCGTGCTGCTGCTGGCCCTGACCTTGGCGCAGGGGCTGGCCCAGGGCTCGGGCAATCTCATGCTGCGCTCGATCGTGGCGGACGTGGCCGATTATCATCGCCTGCGCACCGGCGAGGATCGCATCGGCCTGTTCTTTTCGGTGTTCTCGCTGTCTGACAAGGCCGGCGTGGCCCTGGCGATCGGCGTGGCCCTGCCGCTGGCCGCGTGGATCGGGTTTGATCCGCGCGGGACCAATCCGGCCGGCGTGCTGGAACATCTCAAATGGCTGTTCGCCCTGGGGCCGGCGCTAGGCCACGTGATCTCGGCCGCCGTAATCCACGGCTTTCCCATCGACGAGCGGCGCCATGGCGATATCCGTCGCCAGCTGGCTGCACGCGATGCAGCGGGGCTGGTTTCTGATGCCAGCCGTGATCGCTGGCTGGCGCAGGCCGATCGCGGCTCGCAGGGATAATTCCGCTTGGGAGTGGCCACGCAAAACTTGGCTTCCTCCAAGCGATCCGGGCTTGCCATGTTATAGTCAAGCGATAAAGTAGAGATAGTTCGAAAGTCTTTTCCCCGGCCAGGAAAAGCGGGCCTTGCGCCCGAACCATCGGCCCGCGGCTTTTGATGGGAAGCAGCTTGCTCCGCGATACCAACGGCTAAAGCGCGCGAACGCGGGGGCGACATCGCCAGGCTTCGTGATCCCTCCATCCGATCGAGGTGATACGATGCACAAGACCCAACGAATGTGTTGACGCGCGGCGCGTGATCCGTGCCGCCACCCAACCTGACTTTCTCGTTCCATCCCTTCGTTCGCGCGCGCCGGCCCATTGCCGGGCGATGCCTTGCGCGCGGCCCATGTTCAGGAGAATTCCCATGGCCACCATCGTTGCCAGCTATCCCAATGCCAAAGACCCTGCGTCCCCGCTCGATATCCGCCCCGTAACCGGCCGCATCGGCGCTGAAGTTCACGGCCTGGCGCTGTCGGGCGATCTTGACGGCCCCACCGTGCAGGCGATCGAGGCTGCGCTGGTGCGGCACAAGGTGCTGTTTTTCCGGGGGCAACAACACCTCGACAATGCCGAGCACGAGGCGCTGACCGCGCTGTTCGGCGATCCGGTTGCCCACCCCACGGTGCCGGTTGCCGAAGGCTCGCGCTATTTGCTCGAACTCGACAGCAAGGAAGGCTATGCCGCGTCATCGTGGCATACCGACGTCACGTTCCTGGCGGCCTATCCCAAGGCATCGATCCTGCGCGGCATCACCATTCCCGAGGCGGGCGGCGATACGCTGTGGGCCAATGGCGAGACGGCCTACGAAGGCCTGCCCGAACCGTTGCGCCAACTGGTCAACAACCTGTGGGCGGTGCACAGCAACGATTACGATTACGCCGCCACGCTCGCGGCGGCTGGCACATCGGCCGATGCCAGCGACACGGCCAAGGAGCGCACGCTCTATCACAAGTCGGTGTTCGCCTCGACGATCTATGAAACCGAGCATCCGGTGGTGCGCGTCCATCCCGTCAGCGGGCAGCGCAGCCTGCTGCTGGGCCACTTCGTCAAGCGCTTCGTCGGCCTGAGCGAGGCGGATTCGGCGCGGCTGTTCAATATCCTCCAAGACCACATCACCAAGCCGGAAAACACCGTACGCTGGCGCTGGCAGCCCGGCGACGTGGCCTTCTGGGACAACCGCAGCACGCAGCACCGCGCGATTGCCGATTTCGGCCTGCAGCGCCGCACGCTGCGCCGCGCGACGGTCGCGGGGGACGTGCCGGTGGGCATCGATGGCCGCGAAAGCCGCACCACGCGGCAGGAACGCGCCACCGCTGGCCAGCCTGCCTGACGGCCACCAGGTCATTCTCACCGCGCGGGGAGGGGGCAGGGCTGCTCGCTCCCCGTTCGGTCATCTCAAGGACACTCTGGCTCGATGCAATTGCTAGCCTCTCCCGGCGCGACCAGCCTGCCGGCCCATGTCATCATCCGCGAGCTTGATCTGCCCGTGCCTGTTCGGTTGCTGCGGCTGGGGCCGGGGGGAGACGATCTCGCCCCGCTGACCCCGTTCGGCCGCATTCCGGCCCTGGTGCTCGACAATGGCACGGTCATCGGCGAAAACGCCGCGATCCTGCCCTTCCTGGCTGACCAGCGCCCCGGCACCGCGCTGTTCGCGCCGGCCGGCACGGTCGAGCGGGCGCAGATCCAGGCCTGGATCGGCTATATCAACAGTGAGATCCACGGCGCGACGCAGCGGGTCGGCAATCGCCCGCACCTCTATTCCGACGATCCAGCCGCGCACGAGGGCATCCGCCAGGCCGCCCGGCGCCGCCTGCGTGAAGCGTTCCAGCCGATCGAGGATCGCCTGGGCGATGCGGAATGGCTGGTGGGCGACCGTTTCACCATTGCCGACGCCTATCTCGGCGTCTTTGCCAGCTATGTCCCGCATTTCGGCCCGACTTTGGCCGATCTTCCCGCGCTTGCGGCGTTCTCCGCGCGTTTCGAGGCGCGGCCGGCGGTTCGCGCCGTACGGGAAGCGGAAGGGCCACTGCCGTTCCGACCTGGGGCCGGCCCGCGATCTGCTCCCGCTCAAGAGGTGCCCGCATGACTTTCGAAATTCGCAAGCACGGTCGCGTCGGTGCCGAAATCCTCGGCGTCGATCTCGCGCGCCCGCTGGCAGAGGCTGACTTTGCGGCGATCCGCGCCGCCTTTGCCGAACATGGCGTGGTGTTCTTTCGCGATCAGCAGATCAGCGAAGAGCAGCACATCGCCTTTGCCCGTGCCTGGGGGCCGATCAACATCAACCGCTTTTTCGCGGCCCATCCGCGTTATCCCGAAATCGCGTTGGTGGTGAAAGAGCCCGAACAGCAGCACAATATCGGTGGCGGCTGGCATACCGACCATTCCTATGATGCCGAACCGGCGCTGGGCTCGATCCTGGTGGCGCGAGAATTGCCCCCGCACGGCGGGGCCACGGCCTTTGCCTCGATGTATGCGGCGTATGACGCGTTGCCGGCAGCGTTGCGGCAAGAGGTCGATGGCCTGCGCGCGGTGCATTCGGCCCGCCACGTCTTTGGCAGCAAGGCCGCTGCCTATGAAGCCTTGCAGGATACTCGCCGCGATGGCCGCATCGGCAACGCGGGCGCCGCCGACGTGCTCGACGATCCGGTGCACCCTGTAGTCATCACCCATCCGCTCAGCGGCAAGCGCGCGCTCTATGTGAACCCAAGCTTCACCGTGCGCGTGCTCGGCCTGTCAGACGCGGCTTCGGCTGATCTGCTTGCCAGGCTCTATGATCATGCGCGCCGCAGTGAATTCCATGAGGATTTCCACTGGCAGCCGGGCTCGATCGCGTTCTGGGACAACCGCGCGACCTGGCATTACGCCTATAACGATTACCACGGCCACCGCCGAGAGATGCATCGCATCACTATCGAAGGGGTGCCGCTGGGCTGATGTGTACGTCTAATTCATTGGTTTATATGAAGAATATACAAACTGTTGATAAGTTTTTGAAACAGGGCTTGCGCGTGCGGAATCGCCCGCATATAGGGCGGCCCTGCCCAGCGGGGACGGCCTAGCCCGAACCGCTCCGGTCGGGGAGTAGCTCAGCCTGGTAGAGCACTGTCTTCGGGAGGCAGGGGCCGGAGGTTCGAATCCTCTCTCCCCGACCACTTATTTTCCCTGCATTGCAGGGGCATGAAAAGCCGGCCTTCGGGCCGGCTTTTTCGTTTCCGGTGAACGCCCGGTGAGGCTTGCCACTATTTGCGATTCTTGCATGCACTTCTAAGGCTGTGGGCATGATGAGCCCCACCGAATCCCACAACCCGCACTTCGAATGGCAATACCTTGACCTGATGCGCCAGATCTGGACGCAGGGTGACGAGCGGATGGACCGCACCGGCGTGGGCACCCGCGCGGTGTTTGGCACGCAATTGCGCTTCGATCTGTCGCAGGGCCGCGTCCCGCTGCTGTCGACCAAGCGGGTGTTCTGGAAAACCGCGACGCGCGAATTCCTGTGGTTCCTGACCGGCGATACCAATATCCGCGCGCTGTGCGCGCAAGGGGTGGAAATCTGGACCGATTGGCCGCTCGATCGCTATCGCCGCGAAACGGGCGAGGATATCAGCCGCGCCGATTTTTCCGCGCGGATCGTGGCTGACGCTGCCTTTGCCGCGCAATGGGGCGATCTTGGCCCGGTCTATGGCAAGCAGTGGGTCGATTGGCCGGTCTATGAGCCAGCCGGCCAGTACGGCCTGTTTCGCCGCCGCGCGCAGGGGGTTAACCAGGTGGCTGGCTTGGTCGAAAGCCTGCGCCACAATCCCGGCAGCCGCCGCCATATCGTAGAAGGGTGGAACGTGGCGGAGCTTGACGCCATGGCCCTGCCGCCGTGCCACAAGACCTATCAGTTCCAGGTGGCGGACAATCGTCTGTCTTGCGTGCTCTATCAGCGCAGCTGTGATGTGGTGCTGGGCCTGCCGTTCAACCTGTGGGGCGCGGCGCTGTTCGTGCACATGCTGGCCCAGCAATGCGATCTCGAGCCCGGCGAACTGGTGTGGATGGGCGGGGACACCCACCTCTATCTCAATCATGCCGATCTGATCGAGGCGCAGTTGCAGCGCACGCCTGCAGGCGATCCGCGCCTGGCCATCGCGCGGCGGCCGGAATCGATCTTTGACTATCGCATCGAGGACTTCGTGGTGGAGGGCTATCATCCGCAAGGGCATCTGGCCGCCCCGGTCGCCGTGTAAGGCGCGCCGCGTTTGCGGGGTGCCGATCAAGTTTTGCACAGCTTGCTGCGAAAATTCTGCATGACCCTTTGTTGACACCTGCGGCCGCCCGGCATAGAGGCGCCTCACCCCAAGGGGAATGCGGGTGTAGCTCAGTCGGTTAGAGTGCCGGCCTGTCACGCCGGAGGTCGCGGGTTCGAGCCCCGTCACTCGCGCCACCCCTTGGGTAAGATGTTGTTGGTCAACGAAAACCTTGCTCGAACAAGGTTTTCGCGCCAAGGCTGGAAACAGCAAATTGGCAGTTGACAGCATATCGGCCGCGTCTTAGAGGCGCAATCCCCAAGGGCACGCGGGTGTAGCTCAGTTGGTTAGAGTGCCGGCCTGTCACGCCGGAGGTCGCGGGTTCGAGCCCCGTCACTCGCGCCACCCCTTGGGTAAGATGTTGTTGGTCAACGAAAACCTTGCTCGAACAAGGTTTTCGCGCCAAGGCTGGAAACAGCAAATTGGCAGTTGACAGCATATCGGCCGCGTCTTAGAGGCGCAATCCCCAAGGGCACGCGGGTGTAGCTCAGTTGGTTAGAGTGCCGGCCTGTCACGCCGGAGGTCGCGGGTTCGAGCCCCGTCACTCGCGCCACCCCTTGGGTAAGATGTTGTTGGTCAACGAAAACCTTGCTCGAACAAGGTTTTCGCGCCAAGGCTGGAAACAGCAAATTGGCAGTTGACAGCATATCGGCCGCGTCTTAGAGGCGCAATCCCCAAGGGCACGCGGGTGTAGCTCAGTTGGTTAGAGTGCCGGCCTGTCACGCCGGAGGTCGCGGGTTCGAGCCCCGTCACTCGCGCCACTTGGTGGATTTTCAAAAAGGCCTCCTTCGGGAGGCCTTTTTCGTTTCCGGCATAATGGTTCGGCGGGCTGATAGTCAGTCCCGCCTGTCCACGTGGACTAGCCCCAGCGGCCGGTTTCCATCCAGATCAGGAAGCGGCGCAGCGGCAAGAGCCAGATCGTGCCCAGCACCAGGTAGATCGGCACTTGCACCAGCACTGGCAGATGGCCGATCTGTTCGCCCAAGCTCATGATAACCCCGCCATAGATCGCCAGCGCGGCAATCAGTGCCAGGATGCCCACCGGCTTGCGCCACGTCGGCGGCGGCGGTGGATTGAAGTGGGGTTGGCGCTCGCCCATCAGAACGGACCGTAGAGGCGGGTGGGGGTGACCACCGCGCGCAAGGGGCGATCGTGCGCTTCGCGCGGCAGGCTATCGACGCATTGCGCGTCCCAGGCCATGCCGATCGGCACGGCAGCGGGATGGGCTTCGAGCCAGCGATCGTAATGCCCGCCGCCCTGGCCCAGGCGCTGGCCTTGCGCGGTGAAGCCCACCAGCGGCACGAACAACACATCGGGCGTAAGCAGCGGCGCATCGGCGGCTGGCTGCTTCACGCCCCAGGGATCGGGTTCCAGCACATCGTCAAGCGGCGGCACCAGCCATTGGCGGAACTGCATCGGCGCCACACGATCGGCAAGCCACGGCAGCGCCACGGCGTGCCCAGCCTCGTGGAAGAACGTGGCATAGCTTGCCGCCGGCGCTTCCCACTGGCTGGCATTGTACAGCGCCACGGTGGCGCCGACCGGGATCAGCGCCATCAGCGGCGCGGGCGGGCGGCGGAACAGCAGCGCGCGGGTGCGCGGATCGAGTGCCTCGACATGGGCGCGGCGCCGCGCCCGCAGGTCCTTGCGCAGGGCTTGCTTGGCGGCAACGGCGTTGTCTTCGTCCGGGAATGGGGGGGGTGACGGGCCCACCATGGGTCGTTCTCCGGGAAAATCCTCTGACGCCTCAACGTCAGGTGGGGACCATGTGCCTGTGCCAGGGCCCAGGTAGGGACAGCCCCCTTGGATTTGCTTATAGCCTCAGGGATGTTTCATGCGGCGCGTGCCGGGCAGAACCCGTCGCTTTTCAATTTAGGCGTTCGCCGCGTCAGGCTCAAGGGGCAGCGCCAGTTTTTGCGCCAGGTTTTCCACCCGCTCGGCCAGATTGGTGACGCGGGCGATCAATTCGGGCGGGGGCGCGGCTGGAGCGGGCGGCTCGGCCGGCGCAACCGGGGCAGGGCGGCTGTGCACTTCATGCAGTTCATCGGCCAGCATCAGCGCGGCAAACAGCAGCATGCGCGCTTCACCCTGCGTGGCCATGTTGCCCAGGCGGCGCACCCGATCGTCGATCATGCGGCCCAGCATTTCGGCGTGGGCTTCTTCCCCGGCGGCAACCGAAATGGTCAGCGATCGTCCACCGATGGCCAGAGTCACGTTCGTCATCTGCATGCTCGTTGTTCCCCTGGCCCCTGATCGGATGCGGCGCTGTTACTGCGGCAGGCTCGACAGCAGCAGGTCAAGCTGCTGCAATTCCTCGCTGACGCGTTCGCGCAGCTTGCGGTGGCGTGATTTCAACTCGCTCAGTTCGGCCTGCGCGTTGTGTGCCGCTGCGCTTTCCGCCTCGGCCTCGCGGCGGGCGACAACCTCTTCCAGCCGGGCCAG
Source organism: Novosphingobium sp. B-7 (assembly GCF_000410615.1). NCBI lineage: Bacteria > Pseudomonadati > Pseudomonadota > Alphaproteobacteria > Sphingomonadales > Sphingomonadaceae > Novosphingobium > Novosphingobium sp. B-7. The sequence continues at coordinate 23,991 of NZ_APCQ01000232.1, forward strand.
CGCCAGTTCGACCCGCTCGATCGCCGAAAAGAGATCGCCGGTGCCATCTGTGCCTGTGCCGTCGGTGGCAGTGCGCGCTGCCGAAGTGCCGTCCATGATTGCCATATTTCATCCGGTATCACACTGGCCGTGGCCTGCAAGTTCCCCTGTGCATACAAAAGGGCGGGTCATGCCGACCAGGGCACCGATTGCGCTGTCAAACGGCACGGGCCATCGCGGTGTGCAGGTGCGATTAGCCACCCCGGCCGACGCCGCGCTTGACGCTGGCAAGCCGGGGAACCAAAGAGACCCCGATTTCCCCGAATCAGACGCCCCGGCCGCGCCGGGCGCGCGAGTAAGGACACCAACCCGAAGATGACAAGCGATCCGACCGCGCTGGCTCCCATGGCCAACGCGATCCGTGCGCTGGCGATGGACGCGGTCCAGGCAGCGGAATCCGGCCACCCTGGCATGCCGATGGGCATGGCCGATGTTGCCACGGTGCTGTGGTCGCGCTTTCTCAAGTTCGATCCCGCTGCGCCCAAGTGGCCTGATCGCGATCGCTTCGTGCTCTCGGCCGGTCACGGCTCGATGCTGCTTTATGCGCTGCTGCATCTGTCGGGCTATCAGCAGCCGACGATGGATGACATCCGTCACTTCCGCCAGTTGAACAGCCCTTGCGCGGGCCACCCGGAAAACTTCCTGCTGCCCGGCGTGGAATGCACGACCGGCCCGCTGGGTCAGGGCTTTGCCATGGCCGTGGGCATGGCCATGGCCGAGCGCCACTTGAATGCGCAGTTCGGCGATGACCTGGTCGATCACCGCACCTGGGTGGTGGCCGGCGATGGCTGCCTGATGGAAGGCATCAATCACGAAGCCGTGGGCCTGGCCGGCACGCTGGGCCTGGGCCGCATGATCGTGCTGTGGGATAACAACAAGATCACCATCGACGGCGATACCTCGCTGTCGACCAGCGAAGACGTGCTGGCCCGCTACCGCGCCAGCGGCTGGCACACCGAAGACTGCGATGGCCACGATTTCGCCGATATCGAGCGCGCGATTGCCGCGGCGATGGCTGATGACCGCCCCTCGCTGATCTCGTGCCGCACGGTGATCGGCAAGGGCGCGCCCAACAAGCAGGGCGGGCACAACGTGCACGGCTCGCCGCTGGGCAAGGACGAAATCGCCGCCGCCCGCGAATACCTGGGCTGGACCGCCGCGCCGTTCGAAATCCCCGAGGATATCATGGCCAACTGGCGCGCCACGGGCGATGCCGGCCGCGACCTGCGCAGCGAATGGGAAGCGCGCCTGGCGGCCAACCCGCAAGGGCCCGAACTGATGCGCCGCATGGCCGGCGAACTGCCTTCTGGCGAAGAAGCGGGCCGCATCTTTGGCGAATGGCTGGGCAAGACCCAGAACATCGCCTCGCGCAAGGCATCGGAACTGGCGCTGGAAGTGCTCACTCCGCTGGTGCCCGAAATGGTTGGCGGTTCGGCCGATCTTACCGGGTCCAACAACACCAAGACCAAGGCCACGACGCCGTTTGGCCCAGCTGACTATGCCGGGCGCTATGTCTATTATGGCATTCGCGAATTCGGCATGTCGGCAGCGATGAACGGCATGGCGCTGCACGGCGGGATCATCCCCTATGGCGGCACGTTCCTGGTCTTTGCCGACTACTGCCGCAACGCCATCCGCATGTCGGCGCTGCAGCACGCGCGCATGATCTATGTGCTCACCCACGATTCCATCGGCCTGGGCGAGGATGGCCCCACGCATCAGCCGATCGAAACGGTGATGAGCCTGCGCATGATCCCCAATCTGCAGGTGTTCCGCCCGGCCGATGCGGTGGAAACCGCCGAATGCTGGAACCTGGCGCTGGCATCGCCGCAGACGCCCTCGGTCCTGGCGCTGACCCGCCAGAACCTGCCGCAGCTCCGCCACGATGGCGCCATGCTCAGCGCCAAGGGCGCCTATCGCCTGGTGTCGGCCAATGCCGCGCGCAAGGTCGTGCTGCTGGCCACCGGTTCGGAAGTGTCGATCGCGGTTGACGTGGCCAAGGCTCTGGAAGACCAGGGCATTGGCGCCGATGTCGTGTCGATGCCGAGCTGGGAACTGTTCGAGGCACAGGACGCGGCCTACAAGGCTGACGTGATCCCCGCCGACGTGCTCAAGGTCTCGATCGAGGCGGGCACCACGTTCGGCTGGCAGAAGCATGTCGGCGATGGCCTGACGATCGGCATCGACAGCTTCGGCGCTTCGGCGCCAGCTCCCGTGCTGTATGATCATTTCGGCCTGACGGCTGCCAAGATCGTGCCGCAAATTCTCGAACGGCTCGGGTAAACCGCCCGGGGCCGCTCGGCTCCAAGTCACCCCCATCCATTCGGTGTCTTCAATTCTAAGGAGTAAGACCATGGCGACCAAGGTTGCAATCAACGGTTTCGGGCGCATCGGCCGCAACGTGGCACGTGCCATTCTCGAACGGCCCGACTGCGGCCTGGAACTGGTCGCCATCAACGACCTCGCCAGCGCCAAGGCCAATGCCCTGCTGTTCAAGCGCGACAGCGTGCACGGCGCCTATCCCGGCACCGTGGAAGTGGATGGCAACGACCTGGTGATCGACGGCAAGCGCATCAAGGTGACCGCCGAGCGTGATCCCGCCAAGCTGCCGCACGCCGAACTGGGCATCGATATCGCCCTGGAATGCACCGGCTTCTTCACCGACCGTGAAGGCGGCATGAAGCACATCGAAGCCGGCGCCAAGAAGGTGCTGATCTCGGCTCCGGCCAAGAACGTTGACCTGACGGTCGTGTTCGGCGTGAACCACGACAAGCTGACCGCCGATCACGTGATCGTGTCGAATGCCTCGTGCACCACCAACTGCCTGGCGCCGTTCGCCAAGGTGCTCAACGATGCCATCGGTATCGAGCGTGGCCTGATGACCACGGTGCACAGCTACACCAACGACCAGAAGATCCTGGACCAGATCCACTCCGACCCGCGCCGTTCGCGCGCTGCGGCGATGAGCATGATCCCCACCACCACCGGTGCTGCCCGCGCCGTGGGTGAAGTGCTGCCCGAACTCAAGGGCAAGCTCGATGGTTCGGCGATCCGCGTGCCGACCCCGAACGTTTCGGTGGTGGACCTCACGTTCCAGCCCAAGCGCGACACGACCAAGGAAGAAGTCAACGCGCTGCTCAAGGCGGCGGCCGAAGGCCCGCTCAAGGGCGTGCTGGCCTATAGCGAAGAACCGCTGGTCTCGATCGACTACAACCACGATGCCCACTCGTCGACGGTCGACAGCCTGGAAACGGCCGTGATCGATGGCAAGCTGGTGCGCGTGCTGTCGTGGTACGACAACGAATGGGGCTTCTCCAACCGCATGGTCGATACGGCCGGCGCGATGGGCAAGCTGATCTGATCACCTGAATGCGAAGGCCCGGTGCCCGCGCGTCTGCCCACAAGGCAGAGGCGGGCGCCGGGCCTTTTCCTTATGGAACAGGGGTATAGACCCATGACTTTCAAGACTCTCGATGATCTGGGCGACGTTACCGGCCAGGCCGTGCTGGTGCGCGAAGATCTCAACGTGCCGATGGCCGATGGCCAGGTGACCGACGACACCCGCCTGCGCGCCGCCGTGCCGACCCTGACCGAACTGGCCGACAAGGGCGCCAAGGTGCTCGTGCTGGCGCACTTCGGCCGCCCCAAGGGCGAACGCAGCGAGGCCAATTCGCTCAAGCAGGTGCTGCCCGCGCTCAGCCACGTGCTGGGCCGTCCGGTCGCCTTCATCGACGATTGCGCCGGGGCCGAGGCGGAAGCTGCGGTGGCCGCGCTCGACAATGGCACGATCGCCGTTCTGGAAAACACCCGCTTTCACAAGGGTGAGGAAAAGAACGATCCCGAACTGGTCGCCGCGATCGCCAAGCTGGGCCAGGCCTATGTGAACGATGCCTTTTCGGCTGCGCACCGCGCCCATGCGTCCACCGAAGGCCTGGCCAAGGTGCTGCCCGCCTATGCCGGTCGCGCCATGCAGGCCGAACTCGAAGCGCTGGAAAAGGCGCTGGGCAAGCCGGTGAAGCCGGTGGCCGCCGTGGTTGGCGGGGCCAAGGTTTCGACCAAGCTCGACGTGCTCAAGCACCTGGTGTCCAAGGTCGATCACCTGATCATCGGCGGTGGCATGGCCAACACGTTCCTGGCCGCGCGCGGCGTGGACGTGGGCAAGTCGCTGTGCGAACATGACCTGACCGGCACCGCGGAAGAAATTCTCGACAATGCCGACAAGGCCGGCTGCACCGTGCACCTGCCCTATGACGTGGTCCTGTCCAAGGAATTTGCCGCCAATCCGCCCAGCCTGCGCACCGCCAACGTCCACGAAGTGGGTGCTGACGAAATGATCCTCGACGTGGGGCCGGCAGCGGTAGAAGCACTGGGCGACGTGCTCAAGACCTGCCGCACCCTGGTGTGGAACGGGCCGATGGGCGCGTTCGAAATGGCACCGTTCGATGCCGCCACGGTGGCGCTGGCCAAGACGGCCGCCGCGCTGACCAAGGAAGGCTCGCTGGTTTCGGTGGCCGGGGGCGGGGATACCGTCGCGGCACTCAACCATGCTGGTGTGGCGGGTGATTTCTCTTACATTTCAACCGCTGGCGGCGCTTTCCTCGAATGGATGGAAGGCAAGGAACTGCCCGGCGTGGCGGCTCTGGAAGCCTGATCGCAACTTTTTTACAGGCGCGTGTTGCAGTGCAGCGCGCGCCTGTTTATTGCGTGGGTGTGCATAGGTATGCGCAGCCAGATTCGCTCACCTGATTTGCGGCGCCCGCGCGCTGCTGCCCCAGATCCACAGGACCGATCATGAACCACGCTGAAATGACCGAAAAGATGGCCGCCGGACATGGCTTCATCGCCGCGCTGGACCAGAGCGGCGGGTCCACGCCCAAGGCGCTCAAGGGCTATGGCGTTGAGGAAAGCGCATATTCCAACGACGAGGAAATGTTCGGCCTGATCCACGAGATGCGCAGCCGGATCATTCGTTCGGGCGTGTTCAACGGCGAAAAGGTGATTGGCGCCATCCTGTTCGAACGCACCATGGATGGCACCGTGGATGGCAAGCCCGTGCCCACCGCCCTGATCGAAAAGGGTATCGTGCCTTTCATCAAGGTCGACAAGGGCCTGGAAACCGAAGCCAACGGCGTGCAACTGATGAAGCCGATGCCTGAACTCGACGCGCTTGTGGCGCGGTCCAAGGCGCTAGGCGTGTTCGGCACCAAGGAGCGTTCGGTGATCAATTCGGCCAATGCCGAAGGCATCGCCGCCGTCGTCAAGCAGCAGTTCGAAGTGGGCCTGCAGATCCTGGCCGGTGGCCTGATGCCGATCATCGAGCCGGAAGTGAACATCAAGAGCGAGACTCGCGAAGCCTGCGACACGCTGCTGCGTGACGAAATCCTCAAGGCACTCGATGCCTTGCCCCAGGGCACCAAGGTCATGCTCAAGCTGTCGCTGCCCAAGGTGCCCGGCACGTTTGACGCGCTGGTCGATCACCCGGCGGTGCTGCGCGTAGTTGCGCTGTCGGGTGGCTTTGCCCGGCCCGAGGCTTGCGTGGAACTGTCGAAGAACCGCGGCATCATCGCCAGCTTCAGCCGCGCGCTGCTGGAAGACCTGCGCTATCAGATGACCGACGCGGAATTCGATGCCGCGCTGGGCGGCGCCATCGATGAAATCTTTGCCGGCTCTACCCAGAAGCTGGTTACGGCGTAATCACGCTGAAATGAAACCGCCATGCGCCTGGCAGGATTCGCCTGTCGGTGCGCTTGGCGGGTTCGGCGCTATCGAGCGTCACGCCCGAGGCATCGGGCTTGCCCAGTTCCAGGTTGCGCGTTTCACGACCCACCCGCGTGGCAACGATGAGACGACCGGCGGTGATGCACCGGGCGTTTTCGGGGCAGCGGCTGTCTTCCACCACCGACAGCGGACGCACCGTCTGGCTGCCCACCTGCGTCGCCTCGCCAAGCCGCGCCATGCCATCGCTGCGCGGCGATTGGGGCAGGGTGGCGCAGGCGCCAATGGCAATGAGCGAAAGCAGCGGCAGCAGCGGGGGCAGGGTCCTCATGCCCATGCCAATGCATCGCCCGCCGCGCCGGTTCCCGGGCGATTTCGCGCAAAGATGGACGCGCGATGGCGAAACCGGTAGGGGCGGCGTCCATGACCAAACTTGCCAGCCATCTTTACCTGATCTCGCCCCTCGATGTGGGTGGCGATTTTGCCGATCGCCTTGCCCGTGCGCTCGATGCCGGGCCGGTTGCGGCGTTCCAGTTTCGCGTCAAGGATGTGGACGAGCATGCCGCGGCCAAGCTGGCCGACCCGCTCCAGCGCATCTGCGCCGATCGTGACGTGGCGTTCATCGTCAACGATTCGGTCAGCCTGGCCAAGCGCCTGGGCGCCGATGGCGTGCACCTGGGGCAGGACGATGGCAGCGTGGCCGATGCGCGCCAACGCCTGGGCCGCGATGTGCAGATCGGCGTGACCTGCCATGCCAGCCGCCACCTGGCGATGGAAGCGGGCGAGGGTGGTGCCGATTACGTGGCGTTTGGCGCGTTCTATCCCAGCGGCACCAAGGAAACCAAGCACCGCGCCGCGCCCGAACTGCTGGCTTGGTGGTCTGCCGTGTTCGAACTGCCCTGCGTGGCGATTGGCGGCATCACCCCGGAAAACTGCGCGCCGTTGGTCACTGCCGGCGCTGATTTCCTCGCGGTGAGCGGGGCGGTCTGGGCCAATGGCCAGGGCCTGGATGAAGCAGGGGCGGTTGCAGCCTTCCTGCGCACCATTGCCGAGGCGCCACCGCGCGAAACCGAAGGATTGGGCGATCTTCGCGCCGACGACGCCGACGTCGAACCGGATTGATTGCGCGAACGCGGGAACCATCAGGAAAGATTGCGGTTTTGGCGTGGCAGCGCTGCGCCAACACACGCACGTGGCGGCTGCCCCGTTCACGGAGACCTGATGACCCGCAAAAGCCGGCTTGCCCCCTTCGCCGCACTTTCCCTTGTTGCCCTTGCCCTTTCTACCACGGCCTGCAACCAATCCACGCCCGACGATGCCGCCAGCGGCTCGGCCAGCGCCACCGCCAATCTGCCCGGCGCCGACAGCATGGCCTCGCAGGATGCCGGCCCGGGTGAACCGGCAGCCCATCCTGACGATGTCGCGCGCCCCGAAATGCAGATGCAGGTGCTGCTCGATCGCGCCGGCTTCTCCCTCGGCGTGGTGGATGGCACGCTGAACGCGGCCACGCGCAATGCCTTGCGCGCCTATCAGCAGGCGAACCAGTTGAACGCGACGGGCGCTCTGGACGATGCCACCCGCGCCTATTTTTCGCGGCAGAGCAACATTCCCGCCACGCGCGTAGTGACCATTCCTGCCGATTTTGCCGCCGGGCCGTTTGCGCCTCTTCCCAAGGATCCTTCGGCCCAGGCCAAGCTGCCGGCGCTCGGCTATGCCAGCCTTGACGAAAAGCTGGGCGAGCGGTTCCACACCACGCCCGAAGTGCTTCACGCGCTCAATCCCGGCGCGCCGCCGTTCGCCGCTGGGTCAAAGCTGCGCGTGCCCAACGTGGGCGCCGATGCCATCGATCCGGCGCAGGTCAGCAATGCCGCCTGGCGGCAGACCCTGGCCGATCTGGGAGTGGGCACGCAGCAACCCCATGCCACGCGCATCGTCGTCAGCCGCAAGGCCGGCACACTGTCGGTCTATGACAGCCAGGACGAACTGGTCGCGCTGTTCACTGTCACCACCGGCTCGCAGCACGATCCGCTGCCGCTGGGCAAGTGGAAGATCAACGGCATCGATCGCAATCCCAAGTACCATTACAACCCCGCTTTGTTCTGGGACGTTTCGGATGCCAAGCCCGAAGCGATGCTGCCGCCTGGCCCCAACAGCCCGGTCGGCGTGGTGTGGATCGATCTGTCCAAGCCGCACTACGGCATCCACGGCACGCCCGAGCCGGCCGCGATCGGCAAGAGCGAGAGCCATGGCTGCGTGCGGCTGACCAACTGGGATGCAGCGCGCCTGTCCGAGATGGTCGACCAGCAAACCCAGGTCGAATTCGTCGCCTGATCTTCGTTTGGCGCCATCTTTCCTTTGCCGTCTGCCCGTGCCACACGGCACGCAGACGGCAAGAAGGATGCAATGGTGGCAAGTGGTAGCAATCCCCGTGAATTGACGTGGCGCGGTGTCGCGCTGGGCGCGGTGCTGACAGTGATTTTTACCGCAGCCAACGTCTATCTCGGGCTGCGCATCGGGTTGACGTTCGCCACTTCCATCCCGGCGGCGGTGATTTCCATGGCGATCCTGCGCCTCTTGCCGGGATCGACCATCCAGGAAAACAATATCGTCCAGACGATCGCCAGTTCGGCAGGCACGCTCTCGGCCATCGTCTTCGTGCTGCCGGGCCTGGTCATGGTCGGCTGGTGGAGCGGCTTTCCCTATTGGCAATCGGTGGCGGTGATCGCCATCGGCGGCATCCTGGGCGTGATGTATTCCGTGCCGCTGCGCCGCGCCTTGGTGACCGGTTCTGATCTGCCCTATCCCGAAGGCGTTGCTGCGGCCGAAGTGCTCAAGGTGGGCGCGGGTGAGGGCGGCGTCGAGGAAAACCGGCGCGGTCTTGCCGCCGTTGCCACTGGCACCGGGCTTTCGGTCGCCTATCCGCTGCTGGCCAAGCTGGGCCTGGTGGCGGAAGAGGCGAGCGGCGTGTTCCGCTTTGCCGGTGGTGCCACCACGGCCGGCGGTGGCCTGTCGCTGGCGCTGATCGGGGTGGGCCACCTGGTAGGCCTGGCCGTGGGGCTGGCGATCCTGACCGGCGTGATCATCGGCTTTGGCGTCTTGCTGCCGATCTACACCGCCGTCGGCGCGCCCGCCGGCACGGAACTGGCCGATTTCGTTTCCAGCGTGTTCCGCGCCAAGATCCGCTTCATTGGTGCGGGCACGATCGGCGTTGCCGCGATCTGGACCCTGCTGCGCGTGATCGGCCCGATCGTGCGCGGGATTGCCGGCGCGCTTGCCGCCAGCCGCGCCCGTGCTGCCGATGGCTATGCCGGGGTGGCCCTAGCCGAACGCGATCTGCCGATCGGCCTGGTTGGTGGCACCATCGTGGTCTTGATGCTGCCGATCGCGGCGCTACTGGCCGGCTTTGCCAGCGGCGGCCCGGTGGCTGATCACCTTGTGCCCACGCTGGTGGCGGCCGTCGCCTATGTCTTGGTCGCCGGTGTCGTCATCGCCTCGGTCTGCGGCTATATGGCCGGGCTGATCGGTGCATCGAACAGCCCGATCTCGGGCGTGGGCATTCTCGCCGCTCTGGGCATCGCGCTGGTCATGCTGGCGCTGTTCGGCCATGTCGCCGACCCTGCCGCCGGCAAGGCGCTGGTGGCCTTTGCCCTGTTCGTCACGGCACTGGTGTTTGGTGTCGCCACCATTTCCAACGACAACCTGCAGGATCTCAAGACCGGCGAACTGGTTGGCGCCACGCCGTGGCGGCAGCAGGTGGCGCTGGTACTGGGCGTGGTGTTCGGCGCGGTGGTGATCCCGCCCATCCTCACGCTGCTCAACGGCACGTTCGGCTTTGCCGGCGCGCCCGGCGCCGGGCCAGAGGCACTGGCCGCGCCACAGGCGGCGCTGATTTCCGCAATCATCCAGGGCGTGTTGGGGCAGGGCCTCGATTGGAAACTCATCGCGCTGGGCGCGGGCATCGGCGCGGTGGCCATCGCCATCGACGAAGGCCTGCGCGCCACGCGCAAGGGTTCGCTGCCCCCGCTCGCCGTGGGCATGGGTATGTATCTGCCGATGCCCACCACGCTGCCGGTGGTGGTGGGCGCGGTGCTTGGCCATTTCTACAATCGCTGGGCCATGGGCCAGCGCGATCCTGCCCTGGCAGAGCGCATGGGCGTGCTCACTGCCACCGGCTTGATCGTCGGCGATGGGCTGTTCAACATTGCCTTTGCCGCGATCGTGGCCGGCAGTGGCAAGGCCGATGTGATGACGGTGGTGGCGCACAATGCCTGGGCCATGCCGCTGGGCCTGGCACTGTTTGGCGCGCTGATCGCCTTTGCCTATGCCCGCATGGCGCGCGGCGGCCGCATTTGACTTGTGCTCGCCGGCCCCGAGTGTGGGCCGGCGGCAACAGCGATCAGTTGGCCCCGTTCACGCCGGCTTCGGGCGCATCGGCAAAGCCGCCGCTGGGCGCGCCGGTGCGGGTGCAGCGCACACCGGTGCGCTTGCCGTTGGCATCAAGCTGCAGCACCGTGTTCGGGCCCTGCGCCTGAAACGTCCGGCCGTAATAAGGGCCCGAGGTAAAGCTCATCGCCCGGCCCAGCAGGATATAGGTGCCGCCCCCCTTGCCATCGGGCGTGCGGTAGCTGGAATCGGGCGTGATGCGAAATTCCTGGTCGGGCACATGGCGCGGCAGAATCGCGGCATCGCCGCCCTGTTCGCAGGTCCAGCGGCCATTGTGCAACGTGCCCAGATCGCCGCCCGGCACGGCATGGGCTGGCAGCGAGGCGGAGGATGCGGCCAGCATCAGGGCAAGGGCCGCCAGCGAGGCATTGCGTGCGCGCATGGTCATGCCGCACCGGCTAGCATGCATCAGCGGCTTGAAGCAATCGGCCACCTCGGCTAAGGCGCGGCCTTTCCTACTTTGGTCAGGGCTCTTTCCATCATGAAGATCAGCGGCGTGGACATCCGTCCGGGCAACATCCTGGAATACGAAAAAGGCATCTGGAAGGTTGCCAAGACCCAGCACACCCAGCCCGGCAAGGGCGGCGCGTTCATGCAGGTCGAAATGAAGAACCTGATCGATGGCCGCAAGACCAACGTGCGCTTCCGCAGCGCCGACACGGTCGAGCGCGTGCGCCTCGATACCAAGGACTTCCAGTTCCTCTATGCCGAGGGCGATGACCTGGTGTTCATGGACGTGGAAACCTACGACCAGATCACGCTGCCCAGCGATCTTCTCGGCGATGCCGCCGCGTTCCTGCAGGATGGCATGACCGTGCTGCTCGAAATGTATGACGAGCGCCCGATCTCGGTGGAACTGCCCGAAACCGTCGAAGCCACCATCGTCGAAGCCGATGCCGTGGTGAAGGGCCAGACCGCCTCTTCGTCGTACAAGCCGGCCGTGCTCGACAATGGCGTGCGCATCCTGGTGCCGCCGCACATCGAAAGCGGCACGCGCATCGTGGTGGACGTGTACGAGCGTTCCTACGTCGGCAAGGCGGGCTGATCTCATGGCGATTTCCGGTCTCGTCCGGGTGATGGAGCGTGCCGCCCGCAAGGCTGGCACGCGCCTGCGCCGCGACTTCGGCGAAGTCGAGCACCTGCAGGTGAGCCGCAAGGGCCCGGCCGATTTCGTGTCCAAGGCTGATCGCGCTGCCGAGCAGACGATCTACGAGGAACTGCGCGCCGCGCGCCCCGATTGGGGCTTCCTGATGGAAGAAGGCGGCGTGGTTGAAGGCGATGCCTCCAAGCCGCGCTGGATCATCGATCCGCTCGATGGCACCACCAATTTCCTTCACGGCATCCCGCATTTCGCGATCTCGATCGCGGTGCAGGAACCGGCGCTGGATGGTTCGGGTTGGGGCGACGTTATCGCCGGCCTGGTCTATCAGCCGATGACCGACGAAAGCTTCTGGGCCGAAAAGACCCGTGGCGCCTGGTTGCAGGATCGCCGCCTGCGCGTTTCGGCCCGCCGCAATCTCGAAGATGCGGTCGTTGCCACCGGCATTCCCTTCCTGGGCTATGGCGACATGGGCGAATGGACGCGCATCTATCACGAAATCGGCATGCGCGTGGCGGGTATCCGCCGCTTTGGCGCCGCCTCGCTCGATCTCGCCTGGGTTGCCGCCGGCCGCTATGACGGGTTCTGGGAAAGCAATCTCAAGCCGTGGGATACGGCCGCCGGATGCCTTCTGGTGCGTGAAGCGGGCGGCTTCGTGTCGGACTATCGCGGCCGTTCGCAGCCGATCTGCGACGCAACCGTGCTGGCCGCCAACGACGCGATGCATTCCAAGCTGCACAAGCTGGTGGCAACTGCCATCAAGGCTTGAAAGTTGGTTGAACCTTTTTGCCGGGGCGGTTAAAGCGCCCCGGCAAGCCGCAGTGCCCCTGTGGTGGAATGGTAGACGCGACCGACTCAAAATCGGTTGTCGAAAGACGTGCCCGTTCGAGTCGGGCCAGGGGCACCATTTTCCGGCCATGCTGTTCCGGCTCTCGATCGCGGGTTGACCGATGCCCCATTCCGGCTCTTCCTCGCCCCGGCGCAGCATTTCCCAAACATTGTCCAACACGCTGATCAAGCTGGTCGTGCGCCTGCGCCGCCTGCTGCGCGAGCGGGAAGCCGCCTTCATCGTCCTGGCGGCCATCGCCGGGGCACTGGCGGGCCTTTCGACCAACCTGCTCAGTTTTATCGCCCATGCCATGCAGCAGGTCTTCTATGGCCTGGAAGGCAACCGGCTGAGCGCGCTGGCGGAAATCCGCCATCCCTGGCGCCTGCTGGCGCTGCCGCTCGGCGGCCTCGTCCTCGCGCTATGGGCCCGCTGGCTGCGCCGCCGCAATCGCCCGCTGATCGACGTGGTCGAAGCCAACGCGCTGCATGGTGGGCGCATTCCGCCCGCCGACAACCTGATCATTGCCGGGCAGACGGTGATTTCCAACGGCGTCGGCGCTTCTGTCGGGCTTGAGGCGGCTTATGCCCAGATGGGCGGCGGCATGGCATCGGTGCTGGGCCAGGCGATGAAGCTGCGCCGCAACGATCTGCGCACCCTGGTGGGCGCCGGGGCCGGGGCGGCGGTGGGCGCGGCGTTCAATGCGCCGCTCGCCGGCGCGTTTTATGCGTTCGAGATCGTGATTGGTTCGTTCGTGCCCGGCGCGGTGGCGCCGGTGATGGCGGCGGCGCTGGCGGCGGCTGGCATGTCGCGCCTGATGGGCAGCGAACCCTGGCTGATCGCTACCACGGCCGTGGGCCGCAGCCTCACGTTCGAGCATTACCTGGCCTATGGTGTGCTGGGGCTGGCGGCAGCGGTGGTCGGCATCATCGTCATGCGCCTGGTCACGGCGGCCGAACTGACGCTGGCGCGGTTCAAGTGGTTGGCGCGCTGGCGGCCGATCCTGGGTGGCTTCCTGCTGGTGCCGCTCGCCCTGCTGACGCCGCAATCACTGTCGGCCGGACACGGCGCGCTGCATCTCAACCTGGCACTGCGTCCGGGCCTGGATTTCCTCGGCCTGGTGCTCTTGGCCAAGATAGCCGCCTGCGTGGTTGCGCTGTCCAGCGGCTTTCGCGGCGGGCTGTTCTTTGCCTCGCTGTTCCTTGGCTCGGTGGTGGGGCAGGCCTTTTCGATCATCGCGGGGCAGCTCTTTCCCGGCCTCTCGCTCGATCCCACCGACGCGGCGCTGGTCGGCATGGCGGCGCTGAGCGTGTCGATCGTCGGTGGGCCGATGACGCTCGCCATGCTCATGCTGGAAATCACCCACGATTTCGCATTGATGGGCGTGGTCCTTACCGCGTCGCTGGTCTCGGGCACGCTGACCCGTGAAGTGTTCGGCTATTCGTTCTCCACTTGGCGCCTGCATGTGCGCGGCAGCAACATTCGCGGCCCGCGCGACATCGGCTGGATGCTCAACCTCTCGGCGGGGCGGATCATGCGCCGCGACTGGGTATCGATGCCCGAAGACCTGACGATCGAGGAATTCCGCACGCGCATGCCGCTCGGCTCGGCCAGCAAGGCGGTTCTGGTCGACGATGAGGGGCACTATCGCGGGATCATGGCCACCGCAGCCGCCTATCGCCCCGATCTCGCGCCCGACATGCGGCTCCACGCCCTGGCCGGTCTCACCGGCGTCACGCTTGGCCCGGCGTCAGACATCAAGGCGGTCCTCGCCCTGTTCGACGAATATGCCGCCGACGAAATCGCCGTGGTCGATGGCGTGGGCGTGGTGCAGGGCGTGATCACCGAACGCCACGCCCGCCGCCGCTATCTCGAAGAAGTGGAAGCCGCGCAGCGCTCGACGTTCAGCGAATAGGCGCGGCTGCTTTTCCCTTCGCCTATGTCGTTGGCAGATTTCCGATCGCCTTGCGCGCGGCAGGGATATAGCCCGCGTCTGATCCTGTCGCGTCAGAAAAATGGAGATGCACGAGTATGTTGCAGAGCGCCGTGGCGATCGCTTCGCATACCCCGGTCTATGTCTGGTTCGTCCTTGGCCTCGTGCTGTTGCGGGCATGGCAGGCTACCCGTCCGCGCACGACCGGCCTGGCCGGGCCATTGGTGTTGCCGGGCTTGATCGTTGTCCTCGGCGTGGTCGGATTGGTTGCGGCGCATGCCACGGCGCTGGAAGTGGCCGTGTGGGTGGCCGCGTTGCTGCTGGGCGGGCTGGTCGGCCGGCCGCTGGGGCATCACCTGCTGTTGCGGGCCGAGCCGGGGCCGCCGGTTCGGCTGCATCTGCGCGGGAGCTGGCTGATCTTTGCGCTGATCCTCGTCATCTTTGCCCTGCGCTATGGCATGGCGGTGTTCGATGCGGTCGATCCCGTCACGGCGCATCAGCCCGCGCTGCGCCTGGTGGAAACGGTCGTGCGGGGCGCGCTGTCCGGGCTTTTGGTTGGTCGCGGGCTGGGCGTGCTGCTCTCAGCCCGGGCGATGCGCGCCGCTCATTGATGCCGCAATGGCGGATCCGGCGCTTGCGTTCTTGCTCTGTTCGCGTTAGCGCGGGCTCATGGCCAAGCCCAAACGTCGTTATATCTGCCAGGCCTGTGGCAGTGTCTCTCCGCGCTGGCAGGGGCAGTGCCCCGATTGCGCCGAATGGAACACCCTGGTGGAAGAAGCGCCGCAGACGGTGTTTTCCGCCAAGCATGACCTGTCGAGCGGCGGCCGCGCGGTGCAGTTCGTCTCGCTCGATAGCCCGGTTGCCCTGCCGCAGCGGCGCAAGACGGGCCTGGCTGAATTCGATCGCGCCCTGGGCGGCGGGCTGGTGCCGGGCTCGGCCATCCTGATGGGTGGCGATCCCGGGATCGGCAAGTCCACCCTGCTGCTGCAGACGGCGGCCAGCATCGCCAACAGCGGCGGCATGGTCGTTTATATCAGTGGGGAAGAGGCGTCGGACCAGATCCGCCTGCGCGCCGATCGACTGGGGCTGGGCAAGGCGCCGATCCGCCTCGCCTCCACCACCTCGGTGCGCGACATTCTCACCACGCTCGGCAGCATGGAAGCGCCGGCCCTGCTGGTGATCGATTCGATCCAGACCATGCATTCCGACCAGATCGAGGGCGCGCCCGGCACGGTCAGCCAGGTGCGCGGCTGCGCGTTCGAGCTGATCCGCTACGCCAAGGAAAACGGCGTGGCCCTTGTACTGGTCGGCCACGTCACCAAGGATGGTTCGATCGCGGGCCCGCGCGTGCTCGAACATATGGTCGACGTGGTGATGAGCTTCGAAGGGGAGCGCAGCCACCAGTATCGCATCCTGCGCGCGATCAAGAACCGCTTTGGCGCAGTGGATGAAATTGGCGTTTTCGCCATGGCCGGGGCAGGGCTGGAGGAAGTGGGCAATCCCTCGCTTTTGTTCCTGTCGGGCCGGGAAGAGCCGGTGCCGGGCAGCGCCGTGTTTCCGGCGCTGGAAGGTACGCGGCCGGTCCTGGTCGAAATCCAGGCGCTCACCGTGCGCCTTGCCAGCGGCGCCACCCCGCGCCGCGCCGTGGTCGGCTGGGATTCGGGGCGGCTGGCGATGCTGCTCGCCGTGCTCGAATCGCGCTGCGGTCTCAGCTTTTCCTCGGCCGAAGTCTATCTCAACGTGGCGGGCGGCTATCGCCTGACCGATCCCGCGGCCGATCTTGCGGTGGCCGCCGCGCTGGTCTCGGCACTGGCCGATCGGCCCCTGGCGGCTGGCACCGCCTGGTTTGGCGAGGTCTCGCTCGCCGGTGAAGTGCGCCCCGTGGCGCATTCCGGCGTGCGTCTGCGCGAGGCGGCCAAGCTGGGCTTTACCCAGCTGAACGGCCCCGATGGCGCGGCGGAAAAGGTCGAGGGTTTGCGCTATTCCCCGATCCGGCTGCTCCCAAATCTCGTTGACCGGGTGATGACCGGCGCTTAATCGCCGGGATATGACCGGCTTCGATTATGTTGTCTTCCTGGTCGTCGCGGTCGGCGCGATCGGCGGTTTCTTTCGCGGTTTCGTGGAGGAGGTGCTGTCGCTTGCGGCATGGTGCATCGTCCTGGTGGCGGTGCATTATGGCCTTGAACCGCTGACCGAGGCACTAAAACCCCACCTCAAGACCGAAACCGGCGCGGGCGTTCTTGCCTATGCGCTGTTGATGGTCGTGCCCTGGGGGCTGATGCGCCTGATCGCGCGCAAGATGGGTGCGGCCAGCCGCGATTCGATGCTGGGGCCGATCGATCGGCTGCTCGGCTTCGGGTTTGGCGCGGTCAAAGGCGCCATTCTCATGGTCCTGGGCTTTTCGCTGCTGGTCTTTGCCTATGACGTCGTCTGGGGCGTCAAGGGCCGGCCGGAATGGATCACCGCGGCGCGCACCTATCCCTTCCTCAATGCCGCGAGTGAGGAACTGGTGGCGATGATTGCCGAGCGGCGTGATGCTGCGGCCCAGGCTGCCGACGATCCCAACGCGCCTGATGGCGATGCTACGCCCAAGCCCAGCACCGCCGCGCACAAGAAAACCGCGCATCACCGCAAGCATGCGGTCAGCGCCGACAATTGAGATGAGCGCCACCTTTCTCTACACGCCCGAGGTGCTGGCCGCAGCCATGTCGCTGGCGCAATGGTCGTGGGACGAGAGCCTGCCTTTGGTGGGCGAGGCGCGTTCGCGCGCCTGCGGCAGCACGCTGCAGATCGGCCTGGCCCGTAACGACGCCGGCCAGATCAGCCGCATCGGCCTTCGTCCCCATGCCTGCGCCGTGGGGCAGGCCGCCGCCCAGGTCTTTGCCGCCGCCGCCATTGGGCACACGGCCGAAAGCCTGACGCAGGCGCGCGCCGAACTGGCCGCATGGCTGGCGGGCGAGGGGGCAGAGCCGGATTGGCCGGGCATCGGCCTGCTGCGCACCGCGCGCGACTATCCCGGCCGCCACGGCGCGATCGTGCTGGCGTGGGATGCAGCGCTGGCAGCGCTGGCGGAGCCGGCCAAGGCAGGCTAAGGCATTCCCCAATAACTGTGCCCCGGGGGAAATTGCACACCATGAACACCACCCACGCGGAACCGACCGCGGCAGACATTCGGCTGGTGATTGCCGCCAGTTCCGCCGGCACGGTGTTCGAATGGTATGATTTCTTCATCTACGGCACGCTGGGCACGATCCTGTCCAAGGCGTTCTTTCCCACCGGCAATGCCACGCTCGAACTGCTGCTGTTCTGGCTGGTCTTTGCCGTGGGCTTTGGCTTTCGGCCCCTGGGCGCTGTGCTGTTCGGCTTCCTGGGTGATCGGCTGGGGCGCAAATATACGTTCCTGGCGACTGTGGCGCTGATGGGCGTGGCCACGGCCGGCGTTGGCCTGGTGCCTTCGGCTGCCAGCATCGGCTATACCGCGCCGGCCTTGGTCATCCTGCTGCGCGTGGCGCAGGGCCTTGCCCTGGGCGGGGAATATGGCGGCGCGGCGGTCTATGTCGCCGAACATTGCGCGCCCGAACGGCGTGGTTTCTTCACCAGCTTCATCCAGGCCGGCGTGGTCGGCGGCTTCATCCTCAGCCTGGTCGTGGTGCTCAGCTGCAAGGCGGCATTCGGCCCGGAACTGTGGGCCGCGTGGGGCTGGCGCGTGCCGTTCATCCTCAGCCTGGCGCTGCTGGCAATCTCGCTGTGGATGCGGCTCAAGCTTTCGGAAAGCCCGGTATTCCAGGCGATGAAGGCGGAAAACGAGCTGGCCGGCAATCCCTTTATCGAATGCATGACGGCACCGGGCAACCGCAAGCGGCTGCTCGTCGCGCTGTTCGGCATTGCCGCCGGGCTGACGGTGATCTGGTACACCGCCATGTTCAGCAGCCTGACGTTCCTGAAAACCGCTATGCGGATGAACGACACGGCGGCCGAGATCATCGTCGGCATCGCCGCGTTGTTCGGCGTCGGCTCGTTCCTGTTCTTTGGCCACGTTTCCGATCGCGTGGGGCGCAAGGCGCCGATCGTGTGGGGCTATGTCGCCACGCTGGTGCTGCTGTTCCCGCTCTATTGGGGTATCGGCGCCCTCGCCAATCCGCATCTCGCGCGCCAGGCGCGTGAGCTGCCCGTGGTCGTGGCCGGCCCCGATTGCCGTTACGAAGCCTTTGCCATCGATCAAGCTAGCCAGTGCGGCAAGCTGCTGTCGGATCTCACCGCCACCGGCGTGCCCTATCGCCTCGAACATGCTGCCACGCTCTCGCTGCACGCCGGCGCTGCGCGCCTGCCGTTGGAAGCCTATCCCTGGGCCGACAAGAAGGCGCGCGGCAAGGCGCTGGAAGGCCTGCTGGGCAAGGCCGGCTATGATCTGGCGCGTATTACTCCAACGCCAGGCCGGGCGATCCTGGTCGTGCTGGTGCTGTTCGGCCTCATGGCGCTGTCGGGCGCCACCTATGGACCGGTTGCCGCGACTCTGTGCGAAATGTTCCCACCGCGCATCCGCTACTCCTCGCTGTCGATCCCCTATCACATCGGCACTGGCTATTTCGGCGGCTTCCTGCCGTTTCTTTCCACACTCATCATCGCCAAGACCGGCGATCCCTATGCCGGGCTGTGGTATACCTGGGTTGTCGTCCTGGTGGCCCTGGTGGTGTCGCTGTGGGGTCTCAAGGGCGGCCTGCCGCAGGACGAGCCAGTCTGAAACGCTTTCATCCATCAGGATTTGATCGAACGTTGTCTGTTTTTTCTTCCGTTCCGTTGCCCCCTGCCGCGCTGCGGCTTGCCTTTGATGCCACCGCCCTCGCCGGCAATTGGCGCGCGCTCGATCGCCTGAGCGGCGCGGCCAGCGCTGGCGCTGCGGTCAAGGCCGATGCCTATGGCTTGGGTGCGGCGCGGGTGGTGCCGGTCCTGGCGCAGGCCGGGTGCCGCGACTGGTTCGTGGCGCACTGGTGCGAAGTGCCCGATCTGCTGCCCCATGTTCCCGCCGCGTCGATCCATGTGTTGCATGGCCCGATGAACGCGGCCGACGTCGCCTATGCCCGCGCCACCGGCGTTACCCCGGTGCTCAACTCCCTGGCGCAGGTGCAGCGCTGGCTGACCGCGGGCGGCGGGCGTTGCGACCTGATGGTCGATACCGGGATCAACCGCCTGGGCCTGCCGATGGCCGATCTGGGCGATCCCGGCTTGGCGGCGCTCGATATCGACTGCTGCATTTCGCATCTGGCCAGCGCGGACGAGGATGTGGCGCAGAATGCGCAGCAACTGGCGCGCTTCCAGGCCGTGCGCACGCAGATCAAGGCCCGGCGCTACAGCCTGGCCAACAGCGCCGGCATCGCGCTGGGTGCCCCGTGGCATGCCGATGTCACACGGCCGGGTATTGCAATCTATGGCGGCATTGTGCGCAGCGAACTGGCGGGCGTGATCGCCCCAGTGGCGCGGCCGCAGGCGGCCGTGATCCAGCGGCGCCAGCTCCATCCGGGCGATCATGTCGGCTATAATGCCACGTTTACCGCCGATCGCCCTGTTGCAGCCGCGGTGGTCGCGCTGGGATATGCCGACGGCTATCTGCGCACATGGTCTGGCAGGGGCGAATTTTTGTGGCAGGGCAAGACCTTGCCAGTGATTGGCCGGATTTCGATGGATATGACCATAGTGGACGCAACAGATGCGCCCGCGCTGGTTGAAGGGGACTGGCTCGACGTGGCTTATAATCTGCCAGAAGCCGCCAAAATCAGCGGGTTGTCCCAATATGAGCTGCTTACCCTGCTGGGCCGCCGATTTTTGCGCGACAAAGCATGTCTTGCACCTTGATTAACTCATATTGCGCCGCACATACTGCATCTGCTAATCGTGTACGACATTCCCAGCGGGGGTCCGATAAAAATGGCAAATCAGGCTAAGGACGGCGATACCGTCATCATCAAGAAGTACGCCAACCGCCGTCTCTACAACACGCGGACGTCCAGCTACATCACGCTCGATCACCTCGCCCAGATGGTGAAGGAAAATGTCGAGTTCAAAGTGATCGACGCCAAGAGTGGCGCCGACCTGACCCATTCGATCCTCACCCAGATCATCATGGAAGAGGAAGCCACCGGCGAGCAGATGCTGCCGACCAACTTCCTGCGCCAGCTGATCGCGATGTATGGCAATTCGATGCAGGCGCTGCTGCCGGGCTATCTGGAAGCCTCGATGGAACACTTCCGCGAGAACCAGAACAAGCTGCGCAAGGCGATCGAGGATTCGATCGGTTCCAACCCGCTGGCGCAGATTGCCCAGCGCAACATGGAAATGTTCAAGGCTGCCGCTGCTGCGTTTGTCCCCGGCGCCACCCCGCGCGAGGATGACAAGCCCGCCAGCGCTCCTGCCGGTGGCGAGGGCGAACTTTCGGAACTGCGCAAGCAGATGGCCGAAATGCAGAAGAAGCTCGATCAACTGGGAAAGTAAGCCGCCGATTTTTGCCGGTGCGCGTGCATTGGGGCGTTGCCCCGATCCGCCGCACCGGCTAACCGGCAGGGCATGAACCAGCCCAAGATCAAGCACGCGCTGCCGATCAAGCGCGAAGAAGACTTTGCCCAGTGGTACCAGGCGGTCATCGCCGAGGCCGAGCTTGCCGAGGAATCCGGCGTGCGCGGCTGCATGGTGATCAAGCCATGGGGCTATGGCATCTGGGAACGCATCCAGAAGCTGATGGACGCACGCATCAAGGAAGCGGGCGTCGAAAACTGCTATTTCCCGCTGTTCATCCCGCTGTCGTACTTCGCCAAGGAAGCCGACCACGTGGAAGGCTTTGCCAAGGAAATGGCGGTTGTCACGCATCACCGCCTGATCGCCGATCCCAAGGGCGGGCTGATGCCCGATCCGGAAGCCAAGCTGGAAGAGCCGCTGGTCGTGCGCCCCACCTCGGAAACGGTGATTGGCGCGGCCATGGCACGCTGGGTGCAATCGTGGCGCGATCTGCCGCTGCTGACCAACCAGTGGGCCAATGTCGTGCGCTGGGAAATGCGCACCCGCATGTTCCTGCGCACCAGCGAATTTCTCTGGCAGGAAGGCCATACCGCCCATGCGGACGAGGCCGACGCCATGGAGGAAACCCTGCGCGCGCTCGAAATGTACCGCGGCTTTGCGCAAGACGTTCTGGCGCTGCCGGTCATCGCCGGGCCCAAGCCTGAAAACGAACGCTTCCCCGGTGCCGTCGCGACCTATTCGATCGAGGCGATGATGCAGGATGGCAAGGCACTGCAGGCCGGCACCTCGCACTATCTCGGCACCACCTTCTCGCAGGCAGCGGGCATCCGCTATCAGGACAAGGAAGGCCAGCAGGCGCTGTGCCACACCACCTCGTGGGGCGTGTCCACCCGCCTGATCGGCGGCGTGATCATGACGCATGGCGATGATGATGGCTTGCAGACGCCGCCACAGGTGGCGCCGCACCAGATCGTGATCCTGCCGATGCTGCGCGATAACGACGGCGATGACGCGCTGCTCGCCTATTGCGAAGACCTGCGCAAGGCGCTCGCGGCGCGCAGCGTGTTCGATGAAAAGGTGCGCGTCCTGCTCGACAAGCGCCCCGGCAAGGCCACCGCCAAGCGCTGGGCCTGGGTCAAGAAGGGGGTGCCGCTGATCCTCGAAATCGGCGGGCGCGATGCGGAAAATGGCCAGGTTTCGGCGGTGCGCCGCGATCGCCTGTGGCGCGAGGATGGCAAGGTCAATTTCGTTGGCCAAGCCAAGGACGATTTCGTTGCCAGCGCCGCCGCTGAACTGGAATCGATCCAGGCTGCGCTGTTCGCCCAGGCAGAGGCGCGTCGCGATGCGCAGATCGAGCGCGGCGTGACCGATCTCGATGGCCTGGCCGCCTATTTTGCCGAAGACCGCAAGTTCCCCGGCTGGGTGGAACTGGGCTGGTCGCGCCCCACCGGCGCCGCGCTCGACAAGGTGGTGGAGCAGCTCAAGGCGTTGAAGCTTACCATCCGCAACAGCCCGCTTGGCGGTCCCGCGCCCACCGGCACCTGCCCGTTCACGGGAGAGCCGGCGGTGGAAACGATCTATATCGCCCGGGCTTATTGAGCGCTTTGTAAAACATTCCCTCCCCCATCCCCTCCCGCAAGCGGGAGGGGAGCAAAGAGGAAAGACCCCTCCTGCAAGCGGGAGGGGCGCCCGACGAATAGCCCCCTCCCGCTTGCGGGAGGGGGTTGGGGGAGGGCATGTCCCATGTTCCCCCTTACGCCCTGCAAAATTTCGTTTACCTTGCGCGACATGACCCGCGCTCTCGTTGCTCTTCCGCTCCTCGCCCTGGCCGTGCCGCTTCATGCGCAAGAGGTTTCGCCACAGCGCCTCAAGGCCGATGTCGAAACCCTGGTCGGCTTCGGCACGCGGCACACCATGTCCTCTCCCACCGATCCCAAGCGGGGTATCGGCGCGGCGCGGGCCTGGGCCAAGGCGCAGTTCGCGGCGAGCAGTGCGGCCTGCGGTCAGTGCCTCACCATCGTCACCCCCGAAACCACGGTGACCGGCGAACGCGTGCCCACGCCCACCAAGATCGTTGATGTCGTGGCCATCCAGCGCGGCACGGAGCGACCCAACGAGGTGGTCATCGTCGCCGGCCATATCGACAGCCGCGTGAGCGACGTGATGAATGTCACCGCCGATGCCCCCGGCGCCAACGATGATGGCTCGGGCACGGCTCTGGTGCTGGAGGCCGCGCGCGTGCTTTCGGCGCGCAAGTTTCCCACCACCATCGTCTATGCCGTGCTCAGTGGCGAAGAGCAGGGGCTCTATGGCGGCAAGCTGCTGGCCGATTACGCCAAGGCGCAGGGGTGGACGGTGAAGGCCATGTTCAACAACGATATCGTCGGCAATTCGCGCGGGTCTGACGGGCTGGTGGACGATACCCATGTGCGCGTCTTTTCCGAAGGGCCGCGTGGCGATGGCGATGCCGCGCTCGGCCGTGCGCAGCGCGCGATCGGGGGCGAGAACGACAGCCCCTCGCGCAATCTTTCGCGCTGGCTGGCGGGCCTGACCAATCCGGCCAAGACCGGCCTTGCCGTGCGCCAGGTCTGGCGCGCTGATCGCATGGGCCGGGGCGGCGATCACCTGCCGTTCGAGGCGCTGGGCTATCCCGCCGTGCGCTTTTCGGTCGCGGTCGAAAACTATGATCGCCAACACCAGGATCTGCGCACCGAGCAGGGGCGCCCCTATGGCGACACGGTCGATGCCATGGATTTTGCCTATCTTGCCAAGGTAACCCGCCTCAACGTTGCCGGCCTTGCTGCGCTGGCCCGCGCACCGATGCCGCCGGTCGCCACGGTCAAGGCGGCGGTGCAGACCTTTACCGATATTGCCTGGCAGCCGGTGCCCGGCGCGGTGCGCTATGCCGTGTGGCAGCGCGCCACCGACGCACCGGGCTGGCCGGCCAAGCCGGTGCTGACCACCAGCGATACCCATGTCACGCTGCCCGGCGTGCGCGGCGATGACTGGTTTTTTGGCGTCAGCGCGATCGCGGCCGATGGCAGCATGAGCCCGGTGGCCTCGGCCGTGCCGGGCGGCGGTTTCGGTCCACAGCAGGCCCAGCACTAATCCACACGATTGCGTGGCGACCAGGCCACAGGGGGAATTTCATGCTTCACGCCATCAAGCACGGCTTGCGCAATCTGGTCACGCTTACCGGCCGCGATGGCCGCAAGCAGTTCTGGCTCTATGCGGTGTTCCTGCTGCTGTTGCGCTGGGCGGTCAGCACGGTGGCAACGGTGCCGCTGATGGCCAGCACGATGAACACGGCCTTCACTGCCGCGCGCCACAGCACCGATCCTGCCGCCACGGCCACCGCCGTGCAGGCCAATATCACCGCCGCGCTGCCGCAGATCATGCTGCTGGGCATTGTGATAAGCCTGGTCACTGCGGCCATGCTGCTGTCGAGCCTGGTGCGCCGCCTGCACGACAGCGGGCTGTCCGGTTGGTTCGCGCTGTTGCCGGGCGTGCCCTATCTCATCTCGCTGGCGGCCGCCCCGCGCGAAGTGGCGCATACCATGGCGGTCATGCAACAACAGGGCCCTGGCCACCCCGGCGCGGCGCTCCATGCCACCAACTGGAGCATTGCCGCGATCGGCTGGCTGGCCCTTGCCTTGCTGGTGGCGGTGGCGGCGCGGCCGTCCACCCCCGGCACCAACCGCTACGGGCCGGAGCCGGTGGATCTGGACGCCTGATCAGGCAGCGACCGCCTCGATCAGCAGGGTATCGATGGTAAAACTGCCATCCGCCTCGATAGCGAAGTGGTCCTGTACCTCGCGCGGTGCCTGCTGCTGAACCTGGCGAATCATCGCCGCATGGGCGGCGGGCGTGCCCATCCGCGCGGTCCATTCGGCAAAGTCCATGCGCAGGCGGCCCGGCTGGATCGCGGTCACGGCAAAGCCGGTCTGGCCCAGCGCCGCCACCCATTCGGCCGCCGTGTAATCGCGCACGTGTGACGCGTCGCGCAGCAGTTCCACCACCTGCAGATGCGTGTCGCACAGCGCCTGGCTTGGCGCGACCACATCGGCGAACAGCGCCAGGCCGCCGGGCCGGCACACCCGCCGTGCCTGGGCCAGCCCACGGGTCAGGCTGTTCCAGTGGTGTGCGGAAAAGCGGCTGCTCACCGCGTCGGCATGGCCATCGGCAAAGGGCAGGGTTTCGGCGGCGCTCACGCAGGTGACGATGTTGGCCATGCCACGGCGCGCGCTTTCGGCCTCGACAGCGTCCAGCATGCGCGGGGAAAGATCGGTGGCGATCACCTCGGCACAATGCGGCGCAGCGGCATAAGCCACGTGGCCGCCGCCGGTGCCGATGTCGATCAACCGGGCGGGGCGGCGTTCGGCCAGCGCCTGGGCGATGCGGGCGAGATCGGCACCCTGGGCGTGAACGGTGCTGGAAACATAGGCGGCGGCGCGGCTGCCGAATTGGGCGTCAGCGTGGCTGTCGTGGTTGGGCTGAATCATGGTCTATCCTTTCCCGGCGGGGTGTGGCGCGCGATTTACCCTGTTACAAGATTGGCGTTTATCCTGTTATAAGCGCTGCCATGACCGATACGAGACTGGAACTCGGCCGCTTCCTGCGCGCCATGCGCGAACGCAGCCCGGCCGAGGCAGGGGGCCGCCGCCGCACGCCCGGCCTGCGGCGCGAGGAACTGGCGATCCGCGCCG
>NZ_KE148459.1:0-312 GCF_000410615.1 Novosphingobium sp. B-7
CGACGTGCCGCCCGCCGGCCTGCCCGCTTTTGAACGCGTGGTGCGCGGCGCGGCGCCTGCTGCGCGCATCCGCACCGTGCCGGCGATGCGCGGCACGATCGTGGCGTTCGGCCCGGCCGATCACATGATCCGCGTTGCCGATCTGGTGCGCATTCCCGATGATGCCTGGGCGCTGCGCGGTGATCGCGGGCTGACCTTTGCCGATGCCCTGCCCGAGGGCAACGTCCTGACCGCCGGGCGTTGGTGGCCGGCCGGCTATCGCGGCGAACCGCTGGTATCAGTGGATGAAAAGCTGGCGCAGGCCATCCACCT
>NZ_KE148459.1:454-17262 GCF_000410615.1 Novosphingobium sp. B-7
GCGCCGTACAATCTTGCCGCCACGATCGAACTGGGCAAGGCGCAGGGCAATCCGGCCGTGTCGCGCGCGATCCTGTCAGGCCTGGTGCGCGCCCTGCCGTCCAGCTCGGTGATCGAGGTGGGCCCGGTGCTGGCGCAGGCGCGCAGCCTGTTGGGGCAGATGGCCGTGGCGATCTTTGCCGCCGCCAGCGTGGCGATTCTGGCGGGCATGGCGGTGCTGGCCGGCGCCATCGCTGCCGCGCGGGCGCAACGGCACTATGACGCAGTGGTACTCCGCGTGCTGGGCGCCGGATCGGGCCAGTTGCTGGTGCTGGTCTTGGCCGAACAGGCTTTGCTGGCCGTGCTGCTGGCCGGTGTCGCGCTGGGGCTCGGCACCGCAGGCGCCTGGGCGGTGGTGACGCAGCTATTCGATTTTGCCTGGCTGCCCGGCTGGGGCACCATCCTGGCGGTGCTCGGCGGCGCGCTGGCCGTGGTCATGGCGATGGCGCTGGGCGGGTCGCTCGGCGTCTTGCGCACGCGGCCCGCCCAAGCACTCAGGGAATTGTAATACCAACCTGCACGGTTTCCAACCCATGAGGACGCCTTCTGGCGGCCTTCGGCAAGGCGCATCCGCCGGCGTGATGTGGTGCATCATGCCAAGGATGCAACGCAGTCCGAAGGTCGCCAGAAGGCGCCCGCAGGGTTGCGCTCCCCCGTCCGTTGGACTTTGTCGCGACCTTGCAACGATGCGCCCACATCGCAGCTGCGGCCGCTCCTCGCCAACGAACGGGGGAGCGCAATCCTCATGGGTTGGAAACCGTGCAGGTTGGTATAATTACTGGAAAACGTCGGCTTCGTAGGGGTTCTTGGGGTCAGAGCCATAGCGGTTGGAGCCGCGCGTGCCGTCCAGGCACATGAACACCAACAGCGCGAACCAGCCCAGGATCGGCAGGAAGATCAACAGAAACCACCAGCCCGAACGATCGATATCGTGCAGGCGCCGCACCGACACCGCCAGGCTGGGGATGAAGTTGAACAGCGCGAACAGCCCCGACAAGGCATCACCCACGCCGTTGAGCTGGGTGCTGACCCCGGTATACCAGCCCATCGTGGTATAGGTGGTGCGGCCGAAAACGATGGTCAGCGCCAGGTTCACCAGCAGGCCAAACAGCGTGAACATCCAGTATTCCTTGCGGCGCGATCGGCCAGCGAACTGGAAATAGCGGCGATAGGGCAACAGCATCCAATTCATGCGCAGTTCTCCTGGCGGTTTCAGCCAAACACGTCGGTCAGATCGCGGTTCTTGGGATCGGCACCATAGCGGTTGGGCCCGGGCGTGCCGGGCAGGAACATAATCACGAACACGATCAGCCCGCCAACGTAAGGCACGAAGCTGATCAGGTAGAGCCACCCCGTGCGGTCCTGGTCATGAAAGCGGCGAATACACACCGCCATATGCGCCCACGCCCAGACCAGCACCAGGATCGCCATCCCGAAGATGGCAACGATATCCCCGCGGTTTGTTTCCGGTGCATCGGCTTTGTCCCAAAGATGCACCGGCATGAACACGCTGAAGAAAAGCAGGAACACTGCGATCCCCGACAGCACCAGCGAGAAGAACTCCCGCCGTCGCGAGCGCCCGCG
Organism: Novosphingobium sp. B-7; assembly: GCF_000410615.1. Classification (NCBI taxonomy): domain Bacteria; kingdom Pseudomonadati; phylum Pseudomonadota; class Alphaproteobacteria; order Sphingomonadales; family Sphingomonadaceae; genus Novosphingobium; species Novosphingobium sp. B-7. The sequence goes on from NZ_KE148459.1 coordinate 2,077, forward strand.
AAACTCGAACATGCGCCTGTAGGGCAGGATCAGCCAGTACACGAACGAACACCCCCATCGCTCACCGGCCGATGCCGGTTGGTCGCCATGGGCAAACAGCCAGAAAAATATCGACATGACAAGAAAAAGGGGGCCGCCAGGCAGCCCCCTTGCAAGTCTTGCGCTTCGCGTCCGGGTTAGAAGCGATAACGCACCGATGCACCATAGGTGCGCGGCTGGTTGGTGTAACCCGAAATAGCCAGAGGCTGGGCCACCGAATCGAAAACTTTGGTCAGTGTGCGGTTGTTGGTCAGGTTGCGCGCCCACAGCGTAAATTCGGTACGGGCGCCGGGGGCCAGGCCCAGCGCGGCATTCACTTCGTCGATGCGCCGCTTGTATTGCGCCGACGCGGCGATCGCGGCGGCCGTGCCCAGATCAAGGAAACCGGGCAGTCCCTCTTCCGTGATCACCGGGCTTTCATGATGGAAATCCGCCCGCACGAACAGGCGCGCGGTGCGGCCCAGGCGGTGCTCGTATTGCCCCGCCAGGGTGAACGACAGGGCGGGAATGCCGGCCGGCCGCCGTCCGGACAGATCGCCAACCGCCGACATCGTGAAATCATGGTACAGCGGATCGAGCCAGGTCGCGCTGCCCGAAAGCGTCAGGCCCGGCGCCGGGCGCAGCACGGTTTCCACTTCCACCCCGCGCACGCGCTCCTTGCCGGCGTTGACCAGTGCGAAACCAATGCCGGTAAAGACGTTGGACTGAAAGCCGCTGATGGTCTGATCGAACACCGCGATATTGGCCGTGGCCAGCCCCCACTGCGCCTTGAGGCCCAGTTCATAGACGGTGGTACGCTCTGGCCCGGCAAAGCGGGTGGCATAGGTCTGGTTGACCTGGGCCAGGCCGGCGGCCTCCAACGCGGCCTGGTCGGCCGGAAACGGGCGGCTGTCGCGCGACAGGTTGATCGAGCTGGCCTTGAACCCGGTGGCGACGCTGGCATAGGCGTGCACGTGCCGGTTGAGCATGACTGTTGCACGTGCTGTCCAGGTCAGCCGCTGGTCATGCGTGCGGCCCGGTTCCACCGCATTGGGCACGTCAACATAGGGCGGGAACAGTTGCAGCCGGCGCAGCGGCGCCAGCGGGTTGGCCGCCGGGTTGTTGGCATTGGCCGCAGCGCGCCCCAACACGGCGGCATAGCCCTGGGGATCGGCCTGGGCAAAGGCCGCGATCGCCGCCGGGCTCTGCGGATTGACGCCACGCGCGCGAAAACCGGCGGCGGCCAGCAGCTGCTGCCGGAATGGGGCATAGGCGCGCCCATCAAGGTCCACGCCGGCAAAAGCGTCGGTGGTTGTTCCGGCGATCGCATAGCGCTTGGTATCGCTGGTGAACGCTGCACCCGCCGTCAGCGTGAGTGCGCCACCGAGCTTGAGATCGCCTTGGAAAAACGCCGAGAACGCCTCATTACGCAGGCGATAGCGTTCGTTGGAACCCTGCCCGCTGGCAAAGAAGCGGCCGGCATAGCGGGCCGGATCACCTTCCAGTCCGCCCAGCACCTGCTCCAGCAACGGCACGCTGAGCGCGCCAGCACTCGCCCCCTGCACCAGCAGGTTGGCATAGGCGCGCATATCCCGGCCAAAGGCGATCGCATTGCGCTGGTCGAGCGTCTCGTTGAAGTAATAGACCCCGGCCAGCGCGTTGAACGGCCCGGGCAGGTCGGTCGCCAGGCGCAGTTCCTCGGTAAAGGTCGAAAGCGTCAGGTCTTGGGCATTGCGCGCCAGCATCTGACCGCTGGTGAAATCGGAATCCTGGTTGGTCGCCGAGGTCAGCCGCCGCCAGGCCGAAATCGCCGTGAGCTTGAACCGGCTGGCCTTGTAGTCGAGCTGACCGGAAAAGCCGTAGTTGGCGATGCGGTTGGTCGAATCAAAATTCCACCAGGCCTGATCGGCATAGATCGCGTCGGGCGCGTTGACCTTGCCGCCCACTGCCAAGACTGCCTGCGTCGCGGCTGACGACTGGACATTGACCGGCGCGCAGCACACCTCGTCGATCAGGCCGTAATCGCCGATCACCCGCAGCGACAGATCGTCCCCCGGTTGCCACAGCGCCTGGCCGCGCACGAACCAGCGGTTGCGGCCGTTGCTGCGCTGGCCGCTATCGGGATCGACGATAAAGCCGTCGCGCCGGTTGCGCCCGGCGGCCACGCTCACCGCCAGGGTATCGGTCAAGGGACCAGTGACCAAACCTTTGAACACCTGGGCGTTATAGTTGCCATAGCTCGCCTCGAGATCCGCGCCGGGCGTGAACTGCGGCAGGCGGGTGATGATCGAGATGACCCCGGCCGACGCGTTCTTGCCGAACAGCGTGGATTGCGGGCCGCGCAAGACTTCCACCTGCTCCACATCGGGCAGATCGGCAATCTGCGCTGCCGTGCGCGAGCGATAGACGCCATCGACGAATACCCCGACCGAGGGTTCGATTCCGCTGTTGTTGGCGCCGTTGCCAAAGCCACGGATGTAAATGTTGACGTTGGCCGGGCTCTGCAACTGCTGCATCGACAGCGAGGGCACCAGGCTGGTCAGGTCTTTCAGATCGCGGATCTGTGCCCGCGCGATGGCCTCGCCGCTGGCCACGCTGACCGCCACGGGCACGTCTTCCAGGCTGGCCGCACGCTTGGTCGCGGTGACGACGATAGTGCCATCTGCCTCCTCGCCGTCTGCGACTACTTCGGCCGGGCCATCGTCGGCAGCATGGGCAGCGGGCGCGGTGGCCAGTCCAAGCGGCAGCAGCGCACTGGCAAGCCACAGCCTGCGGTTTACCGCAAGCCGGCACCGCCGTGCATCATCGCTGTGTTCGCCCCGACCCTGCATGTCTTTGTGGTATGCGCGCCCTGTTGACGGCGCGGCTGGCAACACCCCCCGTGTCGCGCAACCCCACCGCGTCCTTTTGCTAGCGCGGTTACATTCGGCCATAAACCGCAATCCGTGTCATTTCCGGGCATTTCGGCCGGATTTGGCGGCGTTTTGGCGGTACTGTTGCGCCTGCGCCACATCATCGCGGCAGGCTCTTTTGCCGCTCGCCCTTGTGGCAACGCACAATAACGAGTAAGCGCGCGCCCAAGTGCGGCCAGAACCGAGATGACGGGATCTTCCCGACACAGCGCCTGCTGCAAGCTCCAGTATCCCGGCCGCACGTTACGGTCTGTCGAAGAAAGCCTTTCATGTCACTGCCCTTGCGCAATATTGCGATCATCGCCCACGTCGACCACGGCAAGACCACGCTGGTTGACCAGCTGTTCCGCCAATCCGGCACCTTCCGCGACAACCAGCGCGTGGAAGAACGCGCGATGGATTCCAACGACCTGGAAAAGGAACGTGGGATCACCATTCTGGCCAAGTGCACCTCGGTGGAATGGACCAATCCGGCCACCAACGAGACGACGCGAATCAACATCGTCGACACCCCGGGCCACGCCGACTTCGGCGGCGAAGTGGAACGCATCCTCTCGATGGTCGATGGCGTGATCCTGCTGGTCGACAGCTCGGAAGGCGCGATGCCGCAGACCAAGTTCGTCACCGGCAAGGCGCTGGCCCTCGGCCTCAAGCCGATCGTGGTGGTCAACAAGATCGACCGTCCCGATGGCCGCCCGCAGGAAGTGCTCGACGAAGTGTTCGACCTGTTCGTCAGCCTCGATGCCAACGACGAACAGCTTGAATTCCCCGTGCTCTATGCTTCGGGCCGCAACGGCTATGCCGGCAACGACGAAACCGTGCGCGAAGGCAACCTGCTGCCGCTGTTCGAAAAGATCGTCAGCCACGTGCCGGCCCCGTCGCTCGACGTCGATGGTCCGTTCAGCTTCCTCGCCACCCTGCTCGATCGCGACAACTTCATGGGCCGCGTGCTGACCGGCCGCGTGCAGTCGGGCACGATCAAGCTCAACCAGCCAATCCACGCGATCGATCGCGATGGCAAGGTGCTGGAAGTGGGCCGCGCCTCGAAGATCCTCTCGTTCCGTGGCCTGGAACGCGTGCCGGTGGAAGAAGCCCGCGCCGGTGACATCATCGCGCTCGCCGGCCTCGAAAAGGCGACCGTGGCCAACACCGTGGCCGATCCTTCGGTCTCGACCCCGATTGCCGCCCAGCCGATCGATCCGCCGACGCTGGCGATGCGCTTTTCGGTGAACGACAGCCCGTTTGCCGGCCGCGAAGGCGACAAGGTGACGAGCCGCATGATCCGCGACCGCCTGATGCGCGAAGCGGAAACCAACGTGGCCATCCGCGTCACCGAAAGCGCCGACAAGGACAGCTTCGAAGTGGCCGGCCGCGGCGAACTGCAGCTGGGCGTGCTGATCGAAACGATGCGCCGCGAAGGCTTTGAACTGGGCATCAGCCGCCCGCGCGTGCTGTTCGGCACCGACGAAAACGGCCGCACCGAGCCGTATGAAACCGTGCTGATCGACGTGGACGACGAATTCTCCGGCACGGTCGTCGAAAAGATGCAGCGCCGCAAGGCCGAGCTGACCGACATGCGTCCCTCGGGCGCCGGCAAGACCCGCATCACTTTCTCGGCTCCGTCGCGCGGCCTGATCGGCTACCACGGCGAATTCCTGTCCGACACGCGCGGCACCGGGATCATGAACCGCCTGTTCGAAAAGTATGGCCCGCACAAGGGCGCGATCGAAGGCCGCCAGAACGGCGTGCTGATCTCGAACGCGACCGGCGAAGCGGTGGCCTATGCCCTCAACAGCCTGGAAGACCGCGGCGTGCTGTTCGTGCGCCCGCAGGACAAGGTCTATGAAGGCATGATCATCGGCGAAAACGCCAAGCCCGACGATCTCGAAGTCAACCCGATGAAGTCCAAGCAGCTGACGAACTTCCGTTCGACCGGCAAGGACGACGCGATTCGCCTCACCCCCCCGCGCATCATGACGCTGGAACAGGCCATCGCTTATATCGACGACGATGAAATGGTCGAAGTGACCCCCCAGACGGTGCGTCTGCGCAAGGCGATCCTTGATCCCAACGAGCGCAAGAAGGCCAGCCGCAAGAAGGAAAACGCCTGATTTTGCGGCCCTTTGCGGGCCAGGCATGATCAGCGAAAAGGGGCGCTCCGGCAACGGGGCGCCTTTTTTCATGTCTGTCATTGCCTGAACAAAGGTTTCATCGCCGGTTCAGCGCGTGTTGCATAAGGTTGCTGCAACGAACCCCGCTGCGAGCATGAGGCTCTTTTGGACAAGGCAGCGGGTTGGAGACGAGCCATGAAGCTTTTGAGCAAGGTTCTGCTGGCCGGCGCCCTGGGCGCCACCGTGATGGCCACTGCCGCCCCGGCAGAGGCCCATGGCTGGCATCGTGGTGGCGGTGGCGCCGGTCTGGCGATTGGCGCCGGCATCCTGGGCCTGGCCGTGGGTGCTGCGATCGCGTCGGACCATCCGCACCGCGGCTATGTGGTGGAAGAAGGCTATGCCCCGCCGCCCCCGCCGCCGAGCTATTACTATGAAGGCCCGGCCTATTATGGCGGCTATTATGCCCCGCCGCCGCCGCCCCCGCGGACCTATGTCTATCGCGAAGTCTATCGCAGCGGCCCGGCCTATTACGGTTATGGCGGTTATCCGCGCTGGCATCGCGGCTGGTAAACCCGCCGCCAGCATAGCGTGAAACCCTGACAGGCGCGCCCGTCGGACCAGTCCGGCGGGCGCGTTGCCATTTGGCGCCTTGGCATTTGTCGCGCCGGCCTCTCGCCATCCCGGCCCGCGCCCGCTATGGCGCCGCCATGACGAGTTCCCACCCCGTGAACCAGACCACACCTGATCCTCAGGCACTTGATCTTCGTACCATGACGGCCACTGGCCGGCTCGACGGGCTGCGCATCGCGCTGTTCAGCGGCAACTACAACTATGTACGCGATGGCGCCAACCAGGCACTCAATCGCCTGGTCGGGCATCTTATGCGCCAGGGTGCACAAGTGCGGGTCTATTCGCCCAAGGTGGAAAATCCGGCGTTCGAGCCCACCGGCACGCTGATCGGCATTCCTGCCCTGGCCGTGCCGGGCCGCGGCGAATATCGCGTGCCGATCGCGCTGTCGGGCCGGGTGCGCCGCGATCTGGTCGCGTTCGATCCGCATGTCGTCCATGTCTCGTCGCCCGATGTTGCCGCCCACCGCGTGGTCACCTGGGCGCGCCGGCGCAGCCTGCCGGTGCTGGCCTCGGTGCACACCCGGTTCGAAACCTATTTCCGCTATTACAACATGGCCTGGCTGGAACCGGTGATCGAAGCCATGCTGCGCCGGTTCTATCGCCGCTGCGACGCGCTGGTTGCCCCGTCGGAATCCATGGCCCAGGTGCTGCGCGAGCAGCGCATGAACTATGACATCGGCATCTGGTCACGCGGGGTCGATCGCGAGATCTTCACTCCAGAACGGCGCAGCATGGAATGGCGCCGATCGCTGGGCCTGGCCGATGACGATGTGGTGATCGGCATTTTCAGCCGCCTGGTGATGGAAAAGGGGCTCGACGTCTTTTCCGACGCGATCGACGAATTGAAGCGACGCGGCGCCAAGTTCCGCGTGCTGGTGATCGGCGAAGGTCCGGCGCGCGAATGGCTGGAAACCCGCCTGCCCGACGCGGTATTCGCCGGCTTCCTGTCTGGCGCGGATCTGGGCCGGGGCGTGGCCAGCATGGACGTGTTGTTTTTCCCTTCCGTCACCGAGACGTTCGGCAATGTCACGCTCGAGGCGATGGCCTGCGCCCTGCCCGTGGTGGCGTCTGCCGCCACCGGCAGCCAGAGCCTGGTCGACGATCATGTCTCCGGCCGCCTGATCACGCCGGGCGCGGTGCATCAGTTTGCCGAAGCGCTGCGCGCCTACGTGGAAAATCCGCAGCTGCGTGCGCAGCATGGCGCGGCGGGCGAACTGCGCGCCCAGGAATTCAGCTGGGACCGCATCAACCAGGCTGTGGCCGATACCTATGTTCGCCTGGTGCGGCAGAAGCGCACACGCAAATAGCCGCCAGTGCGCGTTCAGCGCACAATGCCATAGAGCATCGCGCGTTCAGCGCACGATGCGATAGAGCACGCTGCCGGGCGTGCGCCGCACCGGCATCGCGCCGGCCACCGGACGCACGGCAGCCGTATCGATGATCCAGATGTAATCGAACGCCGCGCGCGGCAGCTGCGCCAGGCGCCGGCTGATCGTGTTGGGCTTGGCGCAGTCATCGGGCTTGACCAGCTGGGATTCGTCGGTGCCAAACACACCAGCCTGCGGGGCATGCACCTGCAACAGTTGCCCGCCAGGGATCACCCACTGCTCGTTGGAAAAGGCGTGGCGGCGCGCGATCGCATAGCCGCCCAGATGGGTGCGTCTTTCGCGCTGCCACGGCAGGATCGACACGACGCATTCTTCCACCACCAGCGAGGCGACGCGGGCGCCATACGGCACGCTGTCAAGCGCCGCCAGATCGGCCGCCATGGCCTGACCCGTCAGCCACAGGCTGAGCACGTTGCCGAGCAGGCGCGCCAGCGCAAAGCCGGCGCCCAGCCATGCCAGGCGGTGGTAGGACAGCCAGCCATGCTGGCGATAGAGCGGCCTTGCCGCCACCAGCGCGATCATCAGCATGAACGGCACCAAGCGCATGTCAGCCATGCTCGATCCGAAGATCGTGCCTGGCATGGCAAGATAGACGATCGCCAGCGCCAACACGCCCAGGCGCAGCCCAATGCGGGGATCGCGTTCATCGGTATCCGGCACGCGGCGCATCATCGCCCAGACCGCAAGTGCCAGCAGCACGGCCGCTGCGGCCACGTCCCACACCAGCCAGCGATCACGCAGCGGCATCAGCGGGTAGAGCAGCTTGAGTTCGGGGAGGAAGAAATCACGGGTGGCGCCATGGCCGCTGGCTGGCAGCGCCCAGACCATACGCAGCACTTGCGGCGTCAGCAGGCAACTGACCGCGATGGCCACCCGGACCAACCCGCGCCAATCGGGCTTTTGCCCCTGCACATGGGGTGCGAGTTCGCACATGCCAGCAAACACGCAAAAGAGCGCCCACGCCACCAAATGGCAGGTCCACAGCCCACAGGCGATCGGCACGAACACGAGCCAGCGCGCCAATAGCCAGCCGCGCTGCCACCTGCCCCGCTCCCCCAGGGCGATCCACAACGCCAGCGCCAGGGTGGAGAGCGCCTGTCCCAGCACGAAATTGAGGAAGCCGAAATGCAATGGATAGCAATAGGCGAGCGGCAGGGCGAACAGCGCCAGCGGCGTGATCCGGCCATGGACCGCCTTGCACAGCAACAAGATGCCCAGCACCTGCAACACCGGAATGGTCGCCACGATCACGCGCAGTGCCGGCTCCAGCCCCAACAGCGGGGCCAGCCATTCCACCAGGATATCCACGCCCAGGTTGGGAATGAGATTCCAGCGAAAGCCATACCACTGTGCCAGGTCTGCCGAGCGGCCATGATCGACCTGCACGGCATAGCGGCCAAGGTGGCCCCCCAGATCGGTGAGCGGCGCCACCGGCGGCAGAATCAGCGGCAGGGCGGCCAGCACCGCCACCACCCACCACAGCCAGCGCGATCGCAGCCACTGTGGCGGCGTAGCGCCCGGTTTAACGGCAACAGCATCCTGGGCAGGATCGTGGGCCCGCATCGTCATCGTTTCGCTTCTTGCCCCCTGCACCGCAACCGCCGCCGTGTCGCCCGCAAGGAACGATTACGGCGCGCGTCGCCACATCACCGCCATTGGCGCGCCGCGACGGTTTGTGCAACCGGCTGAGGAGAATCCGCAGCATCGGCGGCCGGGGGTGTCGTGCGAATAGAAGGGCAATGCCGGCGCTTGGATCATGCAATGGCGTAGACTGCCCTGTAGTTTGTGGATCAGTGTTCAACGCAAAAGCGTTAGCGCCGCGCCGGATCGACAGACTTGCCATGATCAATCGGCAGACTTTCAGCGCTGACCCGGCGCTGGCTTCGCCGGACGGTCAACAAACACGACAAAGCGTGAAATCAGGAAAAAGGTGACGGAATAGCCGATCATACCTGTGAGATGGAGCAGCGGCTGCCCGGCATAGCCGGCGTGGCGGCCCACTGTCAGGATTACCAAATTGACGCCATACGACACCGAAACCGCCAGGGCAAAGCGGTACACCTCGTTCCACGATGCGCGCTGTTTGACGGCAAAGGTGAATTTGCGCTGCAGAAAATACGAGACGACAAACCCGACGCCATAGCCGCAGGCATTGGCCGGATAGTCCGTCATCCCAAAATGCAGGCACAGCATGATAATGCCGGTACCCACCGCCGTGTTGATCAACCCGGAGACGACAAACCGCGCCAGCAGCGCGATGGTGGCCATATCGATTTTTCCGTTCCGCAAGGGCTATGCCTTTATTCAGCCGATGAGAGCGGCGGCGGCGCGGTGATGGCGTTGGCGTCCCGGGTGGTGATCACATCGCGGATAATGAACAGGGGGCGCTTTTTGCTCTCCATGTACATCCGTCCCATGTATTCGCCCATCACGCCCAGCATCATCAACTGGGCCGATCCCAGCACGAGAATGATGGTGATGGTGCTGGCCCAGCCGGTTACCGTGCCATGGGCGAAATAGCGCCCGATCACCCATATCAGCATGGCAAGCCCGCCCACGCCGAACAGCATGCCAAGGTGCGAGGCGAGGCGCAGCGGCACGGTGGAAAACCCGGTCACGCCATCGAACGCGAGCGAAAGCATCTTGGAGAACGGATAGTGCGTTTCCCCGGCAAAGCGGGCGTCCCGCTCATAGGGAAAGCCGATCTGCTTGAACCCCACCCAGGCAACCATGCCACGGATGAAGCGATAGCGTTCCGGCATGGCATTGAGTTGGTCGACCACGCGGCGCGTCATCAGACGGAAATCACCGGTATCCTGCGGAATGGAGATATCAACCATGCGGCCAAGCAGGCGGTAGAACAGCGCCGCGCTCCATTTCTTGAACGCGGTTTCGCCGGCGCGCGTCTTGCGCAAGCCATAGACCACATCATAGCCTGCACAAATCTGCGCGGCCATTTGCGGCAGCAGTTCGGGCGGATCTTGCAGATCGGCGTCGATCACCAGTACCAGTCCGCCACGCGCGATGGTGAGCCCCGCCGTCAACGCCAGCTGGTGACCATGGTTTCGCGCCAGATCGACCCCGACGATTTCTGGTCGCGCCATGGAATGACGGCAAATAGCCGCCCAGGTTGCATCACGAGATCCATCATTGACCAGTACGATTTCGTAATTACCAGGAAATTCTGCATCGCAAACAGACGTAACGCGGGCGATAAGAATGTCTATTACCGCTTCTTCGTTGTAACATGGAATAACCACTGAAAGACCCAATGCTTCATCCATAGGTGAAGCATTGACGGCCGCCTTTACATGATTTACATCTATTTCCAAGATAACACCACGTTACTAGTAATTGCCATGCAATCTACGGTAACGCCGTATGGCTGTCAATTGCAGGTGCTGCACCGTGAAGAAGGCCCGCCCTGCCGCCACGCGGTGTGATTGCCGCACCAGGTGCGCAGCGCACAATACCGTGTCACGGGCGGCAGGGCGCCTGTCACAGCCGCTCGATCTTGCGCGCGGCCTCATCCAGGATATCGGCCACCGCGAGCGCCGTGTCGTTGTCGAACGAACCGCCCGCCACGCGTTGCCGCAACGCCAACGCCAGGTTGGCAAAGGCGCGGCGCACCGGCGGGCTGGCCTCGCGGGCGCCGGCCTGGGCCAAGCTGGTCAGCCGATCGACGATGACCTTGAGTTCCTCGGTCTTGCCGGCCAGTTCGGCGCGGCCCGCTTCGGTCGCGGTGAACGCCTTGCGCGTGCCTTCGCCCGCTGCTTCCGCAATCAGGCCTTCGTCCACCAGCAAGGCCAGGGTGGGATAGACCACGCCCGGGCTCGGGGCATATTGCCCGCCGGTCAGGTCTTCCACGGCCTTGATCAGCTCATAGCCGTGGCGGTCCTGCTCGGCCACCAGGCTCAGCAGCAAGAGGCGCAATTCGCCAGCGGCGAACATGCGCCCACGGCCACCCCGGCCACGGCCGAACGGCCCGCCGCCGCCGCGCCCGCCCCGACCGCCACCAAACGGGCCGCCGCCGAAGGGGCCTCCATCAAAGGGGCCTCCACCGAAAGGACCACCTTCGTCGTCAAAGCGGCCGGCAAACTTGCGCGCCATGCGCTCGCCGAACCGGCCGCCGCCACAGTGGCCACCATGGCCTTCGCCAGCGCTTCCGCGCCAGCCACCGAACTTGCCCCGTGCAGGGCGTTCACTATCAAATCGCATCGTTATTCCTTTCATCACGATGCAGCTAAGATATATCGTAATAGCATCTGCGCAAGACCCCGGGCAAAATTTTTCGAGAAATTTTCGCGCGCAGGCCCTATCTCGGTGCTGCATGGCCGATCTGTTTGCCCCGCCACCCCAGGAAACCCCGCGATCCCAGCCGCTTGACCACGGCCCGCTGGCCGATCGGCTACGCCCGCGCGCGCTCGACCAGGTGATCGGCCAGGGCCACCTCACCGGCGCGGAAGGCGCGATCGGCCGCATGGTTGCCGCCGGCAAGCTCTCGTCGATGATCCTGTGGGGGCCGCCGGGCACTGGCAAGACCTCGATCGCGCGCCTGCTGGCCGATGCCGTGGGCATGCGCTTCATCGCGATCAGCGCGATCTTTTCGGGCGTGGCCGATCTGAAGAAGCTGTTTGCCGAGGCCGAAGCCATGGCGCTGGCCGGGCGGCGCACGCTGCTGTTCGTGGACGAGATCCACCGCTTCAACCGCGCGCAGCAGGATGGCTTCCTGCCAGTGGTGGAAAACGGCACGATCACCCTGGTCGGTGCCACCACCGAAAACCCCAGCTTTGCGCTCAACGCCGCGCTGCTCAGCCGCGCGCAGGTGCTGATCCTGCACCGCCTCGACGCCGCCGCGCTGGAAGAGCTGCTGCGCCGCGCGGAAGAGGAAACCGGCCTTGCCCTGCCGCTCACGCCACCCGCGCGCGAGGCGCTGGTCGCCTCGGCCGATGGCGATGGGCGCTTCCTGCTCAACCAGGTCGAAACGCTGCTCGATGTCGATCTGCCGGCGCCGCTCGATCCCGAAGGCCTGTCTACCTTTCTGATGCGGCGCATGGCGGTGTACGACAAGGACCGCGATGGGCACTACAATCTCATTTCCGCCCTGCACAAATCGTTGCGCGGGTCCGATCCGCAGGCAGCGCTCTATTGGATGGCGCGCATGCTGGTGGCGGGCGAAGACCCGATGTACGTGCTGCGCCGCCTGGTGCGCTTTGCCAGCGAAGACATTGGCCTGGCCGACCCTCAGGCGCTCACTCAGTGCCTGGCCGCCAAGGATGCCTATACCTTCCTCGGCTCGCCCGAGGGGGAACTGGCGATCGTCCAGGCCTGCCTCTATTGCGCTACCGCGCCCAAATCCAACGCCGCCTACGGCGCGATGAAGGCGGCATGGAAAGCCGCGCGCGACACCGGATCGCTCAGCCCGCCGGCGCATATCCTCAACGCTCCGACCAAGCTGATGAAGGACATCGGCTATGGCAAGGGCTATGCCTATGACCATGATGCCGCCGATGGCTTCTCCGGCGCCGACTATTGGCCCGAAGAGATGGCTGCCCAGGCATTCTATCGCCCGGTCGAGCGCGGGTTCGAGCGCGAGATCGTCAAGCGGCTGGACTGGTGGGACCGCAAGCGGCGCGAGCGGCGGGGCGAAACGCCGATCGAGGACGAATGAGCCGCTTTGCCCATTTCGTGGCGGTCGACTGGTCAGGCGCGGCGGGAGAGCGCCACAAGGGCATCGCTCTCGCCCACTGCACAACCGGTGACGCCGCCCCCGCGCTGGTGCGCCCCGGCCACCGCTGGTCGCGGCAAGAGGTGCTCGACTGGCTGCTGCACCACCTGCCACCCGATAGCCTGGTGGGCATGGACCTGGGCCAATCGCTGCCCTTTGCCGATTGCGGCGCGTTCTTTCCCGGCTGGGACGCCAGCCCGGCCGACGCGCGCACGCTGTGGGCCATGGTCGATACGCTGTGCGCGGACGAGCCGCATCTGGGCGTCAACGGCTTTGTCGATGCCACCGAGCCTTCGCGCCATTTCCGCCGCCACGGCGGCCGCTGCGGCGATCGCTTTCCGGTCGGACGTGGCCGCCTGCGCGTGACCGAGCGCGCGCAAGAGGCGATGGGCTGCAAGCCATACAGCAATTTCAACCTGGTCGGCGCAGCGCAAGTGGGCAAGTCCAGCCTCTCGGGCATGCGCGTGCTGCACCGCCTGGGTGGACAGATCGCGGTCTGGCCGATCGATCCCCTGCCCGCGCGCGGCAGCGTGGTCTGCGAAATCTATACCACCATCGCCGCCATAGCAGCCGGCCGCCCCGCCAGCCGTTCCAAGATCCGCGACGGCGCCAGCCTCGACCACGCCCTCGCCACGCTGGGCAGTGCCCCCTTTGGCCACGCCGGCGCGATCGACGATCACCAGAGCGACGCCCTGATCACCGCCGCGTGGCTGCGCACCGTGGCGCACACGCCCGCCCTGTGGCACCCCGCCGCCCTCACCCCCGAAATTGCCCGCACCGAGGGCTGGACGTTCGGGGCCACTTGAGGCTATGCGCGAAACCCACGCACCGATGCCGGCTTAGCTCAGTTGGTAGAGCACCTGCTTTGTAACCAGGGGGTCAGGGGTTCGATTCCTCTAGCCGGCACCATTTTGCGAACCACAGACGTTCGCCCAAGCCTTGAAAAACCCCAGAAATCAGCCATATTTCGCCCCATGCAATCCATGGGCGTTCACCCGCGTGCGTGGAAAGCCACCACGAATCGGGGGCCTTTTGAGGGGCCTTGCCGCTTCGCCTGAATCAAAGGCCCCCACGCATGGCGCTGACCGATACCGCGATCCGCAAAGCCAAACCCGAAGCGCGCGAATACAAGATGGCCGATGGCGGCGGCCTCTATCTGCTGATCACCCCGGCCGGCGGCAAACTGTGGCGGCTGAAATTCCGCATCGATGGCCGCGAAAAGAAACTTTCGATTGGCCCCTACCCCGAAATCAGTCTGGCCGAGGCCCGCCGCCGCCGCGATGAAGCCCGCGAACAAATCGCGCTGGGCAAAGACCCCGCGCGCGAAAAGCGACAGGCCAAATACCGCGCCCAAGTGGCCGCTGGCGATACCTTTGCCGAAATCGGGCGCGAATATCTCGACAAGCGCATTCGCGAAGGCATGGCGAAAGCCACCACGATCAAGAACGAGTATCACCTTACCTGCCTGGTGCCGGCGCTGGGGCGGCTGCCTATAGCCACTATAGGCCCCACCGATGTGCTGGCCGTGCTGCGCGTGTTCGAAAAGCAGGGAAAGCACGAAACCGCCAATCGGCTGCTGCAACTGGCTAGCCGGATATTCCGCTACGCCGTGGCCACCGGGCGACTGGCATCCGATCCCACGCGCGATCTGCGCGGCGCGATTTCCGCCCCTAAGGTCACGCATTTCAGTGCCATTCTGGAACCTGTGCGCGTGGGCGAATTGCTGCGCGCGATCGATGCCTATGAAAGCATGGGTATCGTGCGCTTCGCCCTGCAATTCGCGCCCCATGCGTTCGTTAGGCCGGGCGAACTGCGCCACGCGCAATGGGAAGAATTCGACTTCGACAACGCCATTTGGACGATTCCCGCCGAAAAGACCAAGATGCGCAAGGAACACCACGTTCCCTTGTCGCGCCAAATGCTGGCCATTCTGCAAGACCTGCGCACGCTGACCGGCCCAAGCGGCCACGTCTTTCCATCGGTGCGCACCCGGCTTCGGCCCATGTCGGAAAACACCATGAACGCGGGCCTGCGCCGCCTGGGCTTTGGTGCCGATGAAATGACCGCCCACGGCTTTCGCGCGATGGCGTCAACGCTTCTGAATGAAAGCGGGAAATGGAATCCCGACACCATCGAACGCGCGCTGGCCCATGGCGATACCGACAAAGTGCGCGGCGCCTATCATCGCGGCAAGCATTGGGAAGAGCGGGTAGCGATGGCCCAGTGGTGGAGCGACTATCTCGATCGCTTGCGCGATGGCGCGGAAATCGTGCCGTTTTCACCCCGGCAAGCTGGCTGAACCATGATTCGCGCCAGCCGCCCCAAGGTCGAAATTTTGCGGGCCTCTTATTTTATCGGTGTTCTGGGTGTTCCGGTGTTCCAATGGCGGGTTTCTGCGG
>NZ_KE148460.1:0-318 GCF_000410615.1 Novosphingobium sp. B-7
GCAACACCGCGCCAGCCATCGCCGCAATCTCTCGCCCGCCCAGCCGGCGCAGGGTTTCGAACGGGGTGTGCGGCGCATCGGCATGGAAGGCCAGCGCCTGGGAGATCACCGCAACCTTGCGCGCCACGCCGGCGGCATCGAGCCCGGTGCCCGGCCCGGCCCACTCAGCCGCATTGCCACCCAGGCTGCGCGCGCAGAGCGCGGCAGCGGCCGTGGTATTGCCGATGCCCATTTCACCCAGCGTCAGGATATCGAGATCGGGCGTGACCACATCGGCCCCGGCGTTGAGCGCCGCCAGGCATTCGGCCTCGGTCATCG
>NZ_KE148460.1:469-2712 GCF_000410615.1 Novosphingobium sp. B-7
GGCGCTGACGCCATGCACCATAAAGCCATGGTTGCCGGCAAAGATCGCGGTGCGCCCGCGCGTGATGCCCGGGCGTGCGCGCCTTTGCCAGCCGGCCATGAACACGGCGATGTCTTCCAGCCGGCCCAGCGATCCGGGCGGCTTGGTCAGATCATCCTGCCGCGCCCGCGCTGCGGCGGCCGCCGCAGCATCGGGCATGGCCAGATCGGCAAGCGCCGCGTCGAACGCGGCCGGAGAAGCAAACGCGCTCATGCCGCGACGAACCCGGCCGGCGGCGTGCGGCTGATGAAATGGCCTTTCACCCCCTGCGGCCATTCCTTGAACGGCACGCGCCCATGCTCGCTTTGCGCATAGGCGGCGGCATAATCGAGGATTGCCGTGGCGGCCGCTTCGTCCGCGTCAAAACGGCCCAGGACATAACCCACCTTGCCCGGCGCGCGCAGATGCACGGTGCAGTGGTCCTTGCAGGCGAACAGGCAGGCCATTTCCTGCACGGCAATCCCGGCATAGCGGGCATCGCCCTGCTGCACCGTGCGCAGCGCCGCCAAAAGCCGCGCACCACCGCGCTGGCCCTGGTCATCCTCGCGCAGGTCGGCGCTCAACCGGCAGGTGTTGCAGGCCACCACGGCGGGGCCATCGTCAACGGGGGTAAGCATGGGGGAAATCCTTGTGATGTAAACGGAACGTGTCAGAACTCGATGCCCGCCTGGGCTTTCACCCCGGCGCGGAACGGATGCTTGATCTGGGCCATTTCGGTGACGAGATCGGCCGCCGCGATCAGTTCATCGGGCGCGTTGCGGCCCGTCACGATCACGTGCTTCATCGCCGGGCGCGCGGTCAGCACGGCCAGCACTTCGTCGAGCGGCAGATAGTCATAGCGCAGCACGATGTTGAGCTCGTCGGCCAGGACCATGGCATAGGCCGGATCGGCGATCATGCGCTCGACCTCGTCCCAGGCGGCGCGGGCCACGGCCACATCGCGCGCGCGGTCCTGCGTGTCCCAGGTAAAGCCTTCGCCCATCGGCTTGAACTCGACGTGGGCGGGAAAGGCATCGAACACCGCCTTTTCGCCCGTGGTCATCGCGCCTTTGACGAACTGCACCACGCCCACGCGCTGGCCATGGCCGATGGCGCGCACCACCATGCCCATGGCCGCAGTGGTCTTGCCCTTGCCCTTGCCGGTATGGACGATCAGCAGGCCCTTTTCCTGGGTCTTGGTGGCCATGATCTTGTCGCGCGCGGCCTGTTTCTTGCGCATCTTGTCGGCGTGGCGCGCGTCTTCATCAGCTTGCATCGGCCGTTTCCCTTTTCAGCAGATAGATGTCCATGATCCAGCCATGCTGCGCGCGCAGCGCGGCACGGCGGGCGAGAATGCGCGGGGCCACCACGGCCAGCGGGCCATGCTCGAGCGCCTGATGCGCCATGCCCAGGTATGCCCCCCACCAGATGGTCACGCCAGCAGGGTCCAGCCCGGCAAACGCACCGCCCGCATCGAGCATCACGACAAGATGATCAGCCCCCGCCGGCCAGCCATGGGTGCGGAGCAGGCGGCCGGTAGTGATCATGACTGGCCCTGCCAGCGGATTGAGCGGTATGGCATGGGCGGCAGTCAGCGCCGCGATGCTGGTGATCCCCGGCACGACCTGCACCGCCAGGGCCGCACCCTGCCCCATCAGCCGCGCCGCGATGCGCAGGCTGCTGTCATAGAGCGCCGGATCACCCCACACCAACAGCGCAGCGCGCCCGCCCTGCGGCAGGGCCTGAGCCAGGGTTGCCTGCCACACCTGCGCGATGGTGTGGTGCCAGGCATCCACTGCTGCCGCATAGTCGCCCGCACCATCGCGCAGCGGCATGGCGAATTCGACGATCGGAACGGCCCGCGTCAGCACCGCCGCGCAGATCGTGCGGCGCAGGTCGATCAGCCCGGCCTTGTCCGCGCCCTTGTCGGGCAGCAGGATCACGTCGGCGCCATTGATCGCGCGCACCGCCGCTAGGGTAAGGTGATCGGGGTTGCCCGTGCCGATCCCGATAAGATCGAGCTGGATCACGCGCCCCCCGCAATCATGTGGAAGAACGTGCCCGTGACCTGCCCGCGCCGCGATCCGGTCTCCGCCACGGCCGCGCCGGTGGCATCGGCCACCTGCGCCAGCGGCGCATCGCCCTGGGCCAGGATGGTGCAATAGTGGAATTCGTGGCCGCGCAGCGCAGTGCCCGCCGCCATGCTGCCCACCGGCGCCAGCAGC
>NZ_KE148461.1:0-2527 GCF_000410615.1 Novosphingobium sp. B-7
CCAGGGCACGGCCGCGGCGAGCCTGCAGGTCGTGGACCTGTGCCGCCAGTTCGGCGCGCACCGGCACGGCGATTTCAGCCGCCGCCGTGGGCGTGGGCGCGCGCAGGTCGGCCGCGAAATCGGCAAGCGTGGTGTCGGTTTCGTGGCCCACGGCGCTGATCACAGGAATCGTGCTGGCCGCAATCGCGCGCACCACCTCTTCCTCGTTGAAGCTCCACAGGTCTTCGATCGACCCACCACCACGCGCCACGATAACCACGTCGGGGCGCGGCACCGGCCCGCCTGGGGCCAGATCGGAAAAGCCGCGCACCGCCGCTGCCACTTGTGCGGCCGCGCCCTGGCCTTGGACCAGCACCGGCCAGACCACGACATGGCTGGGAAAGCGATCCGACAGGCGGTGCAGGATATCGCGGATCACCGCCCCGGTGGGGGAAGTGACCACGCCGATCACGCGCGGCAGGAACGGCAGGGCCCGCTTGCGCGCCCGGTCGAACAGCCCTTCTGCTTCCAGCCGCGCCTTGGTCTTGGCCAGCAGCGCCAGCAGCGCGCCTTCGCCGGCAATCTCCATGCGATCGACCACGATCTGGTAATTCGAGCGGCCGGGATAGGTCGTCAGCTTGCCGGTGGCGATCACTTCCACGCCGTCTTCGGGCATGAAGCCCAGGCGCTGCGCATTGCCGCGCCACATCACCCCATCGAGCCGCGCGCCTTCGTCCTTCAGCGACATGTAGAGGTGGCCCGAGGCCGCGCGCTTCACCCCTGAAAGTTCGCCGCGCACGCGCACGAAGCCGAACCGATCCTCCACCGTGCGCTTGAGCTGGGCAGAAATCTCGGAGATCGACAGGGCCGGGGCGTTGTCGCCGGCGCGTTCGCTCGCTAGGAGCCCGTCCTTGCGAAAGTCATCGTCGTCATTGGGCGCGGAAGGGAAGGCCATGCATATCCTGTTGTTGGGTTCGGGCGGGCGTGAACATGCCCTGGCCTGGAAACTGGCCCAATCCCCGCTGTGCAGCAAGCTCTATGCGGCACCCGGCAATCCCGGCATCGCCCAGGACGCGCAACTGGTGGCGCTCGATGCCAGCGATCATGCCGCCGTCATCGCGTTTTGCAGCGAGCAGCGCATTGGCCTGGTGGTGATCGGGCCGGAAGCGCCACTGGTCGATGGCCTGGCCGATTCGCTGCGCGGCGAAGGCATTGCCGTGTTCGGGCCGAGCAAGGCCGCCGCCCAGCTCGAAGGGTCCAAGGGCTTCACCAAGGACCTGTGCGCCAAGGCCGGCATTCCCACCGCCGGCTATGTCCGCGCCACCAGCGCGCAGGCCGCGCACCAGGCGCTCGACCAGTTCGGCGCGCCAGTGGTGATCAAGGCCGATGGCCTGGCCGCCGGCAAGGGCGTGGTCGTGGCAATGACCATGGATGAAGCCCGCGCCGCGGTGGACGACATGTTCGACGGCCAGTTTGGCGAAGCAGGCGCCGAAGTGGTGATCGAGGAATTCCTCGAAGGCGAGGAAGCCAGCTTCTTTGCCCTGACCGATGGCGCCACCGTGCTGCCGCTGGCCTCTGCCCAGGATCACAAGCGCGTCGGCGATGGCGATACCGGCCCCAACACCGGCGGCATGGGCGCCTATAGCCCGGCCCGCGTGCTGACCCCGGCACTGGAAGCCCAGGCCATGGCGCAGATCATCGTACCCACGGTCAAGGCCATGCAGGATGCCGGCACGCCCTATTCCGGCGTGCTCTATGCCGGACTGATGCTCACGGCCAAGGGTCCGCAGCTGATCGAATACAACGCCCGCTTTGGTGACCCGGAATGCCAGGTGCTGATGCTGCGGCTGGAAACCGATCTGGTCGAACTGCTGCTGGCCTGCGCGGAAAACCGCCTGTCATCGGTCGAGCCGCCGCGCTTCAGCAGCGATCCGGCACTGACCGTGGTGATGGCTGCGCGGGGCTATCCCGGCACGCCGAAGAAGGGCGGCGCGATCCACGGCATCGCCGCGGCCGAAGGCACCGGCGCCAAGGTGTTTCACGCCGGCACCGCGCTGGGCGCCGATGGCCAGCTCGTGTCCAGCGGTGGCCGCGTGCTCAACGTGACGGCGCGCGGCAAGACCGTGCACGCCGCGCGTGACGCTGCCTATGCCGCTGTCGATGCACTGGATTTCGCCGATGGCTTCTGCCGCCGCGATATCGGCTGGGGCGAGATTGCCCGCGAAGGGGCCTGATCGCCGGTTGCCTGCCCCGCGCTGATCGTTCAGCGCGGCGCCACGACCTGCCACGCGGCGATGTTGCTGGGCGTCTTGGCCGTTGTCGGCAAGGCGATCGGGCGCAGCCATGATGGCGGCGTGCCGGCCAGCAGCGCGGCGGCCAGGCCATGGGGCGCCTGGCGGCGATAGAGATGCATCTCGGGCGCCACGGTGCAGACCACCACCAGCGTGGCATGGCGCTTGGCCACATAGGCGCGCGCCTGTTCGGGATCGGCCAGGAAGCCGTGCATCACATCGCTGATCGCGGCAGCGGCGCGGTGATGCCCGGTGGC
>NZ_KE148461.1:2620-2953 GCF_000410615.1 Novosphingobium sp. B-7
CACGCCGTGCTCGAAATCGCATCCTCTGAGGCTGCCCATTTCCGCTGCGCGCGCGCTCTGATGCCCCAGCTTGGCCCAGGCCACTTCGCCAATCGCGATCGGCAAAACCGGCAGCACGGCCAGTAGCATCAGGAAGTTGATGCCCATGCGCCGCGCCGAACTGTGCTGCGCCACGGCCACCAGGCGCCATTGCCGCACCTGCCAGGCTGCCGGCAGCACGGCCAGGGCCACGGCAGTGCCCATCGCACGGCTGACCATTGCGCCCACGGCAGCGGCGCCCAGCAGGACCAGGCCATGCTGCATCCAGCGCAGCGCTTCGGGGCCATGGCCCGC
>NZ_KE148462.1:0-5093 GCF_000410615.1 Novosphingobium sp. B-7
TGGCCAGCCCGGCGAGCCCCGCCGCACCCACCAGCGCGCCGCGTCGATCGACGCCGCCGCTCATGCTTCGATCCGCACCGGCGCCAGACGCGGGCTGAGCGCGTGGACCACGGCCAGCGCCACCAGATAGGCGCTGGCGCAGATCGCGAAGAGCACTTCATAACTGTGCGTGGCATCGAGGATATAGCCGGCGAACAGCGCCATGCCCATGCCGCCGAATGCGCCCACGGTGCCACCGATACCCACGACAGACCCCACGGCGCCGCGCGGAAACACGTCTGACGGCAGGGTGTAGAGGTTGGCGGAAAAAGCCTGATGTGCGGCCGTGGCCAGGCCGATGATCAAGACCGCCCACCACATGCTGTCCACCCCTTGCACGAACCAAATCGGCAGGACGCAGATCGCGCAGATCAGCATGGTCAGCTTGCGCGCCACATTGGGCGTGCGCCCGGCCTTGATCAGGCGCGATGACAGCCAGCCACCTGCGATGCTGCCGAGATCGGAAATGAGGTAGATCGCCGCAAGCGGCAGGCCAAAGCTTTTGAGATCAAGGTTATAGCGCGTGAACAGATAGCCCGGTAGCCAGAACAGGAAGAACCACCAGATCGGGTCGATCAGGAACTTGCCCAGGGCATAGGCCCAGGTCTCCCGCACGGTCAGCAACCGCGCCCAGCCGATCGGCTGCACCGGATCGGCCGGATCCTGGCGAATCCAGGCGAGTTCGGCGGCGCTGAGCCGGCCGTGCTGTTCCGGGTGGCGATAGAGCAGCCACCACGCCACCATCCAGGCGATGCCGAACAGGCCGGTGACGAAAAACGCCATGCGCCAATCGAACCACAGCACCAGCAAGGGCACCAGCAGCGGCGTGATGATCGCGCCAACATTGGCGCCGGCATTGAACACGCCGATGGCAAAGGCCCGCTCGCGCTGGGGAAACCAATCGGTGACGGCGCGGATGCCGGCGGGGAAATTGCCGGATTCGCCAATGCCCAGGCCAAACCTGGCCAGCGCGAACGATACCAGGCCGGTGGCAAAGCCATGGGCCATGTGGCTGACCGTCCAGATAATGATGGCGATGGTATAGCCCAGCCGCGCGCCCAGCGCATCGACCACTTTGCCGAACGAGAGATAGCCGATCGCATAGGCAACCTGGAACCAGAACACGATCGCGGCAAAATCGGTTTCCGACCAATGGAAATTGGCGGCCAGCGTGGGCTTGAGCACGCCGATCATCTGCCGGTCGATATAGTTGATCGCCGTGGCGGCGAACAGCAGTGCCACCACCACCCAGCGAACGCGGCCCACCTTGGCCCCGACCTGGATATGCCCGGCCTGGTGTGGCCCAGTCTGCGCTTCCATTGCTTCAACTCCCGATAACGGCGGGCTTTTTGCCCTGCCGGTCTTGCCGCAGCGATCAGGCCCCGAAGGGCTCAGGCCGCCACGATCGTGCAGGCCACGTCGCCATGGCCAACAAAGCTGGCGCGCACCTGCTGCCCCGGCACGACCGGATGCACGCCGGTGACCGCGCCAGTGGAAATCCACAGCCCCCCTGCCGCCGCGATGCCACGGGACGCCAGGTTGCCCAGCAGGAACCGCACCGCGCCCAGCGGGCCATCGAGCATGGTGGCGGTGGTCGCCGCGCCAACGCCGACGCCATCGATCGCCATGCCCACGGGGATAGAGGCAAAATCAATATCTTGCCACCCAACCAACGGCGCACCCACGACCAGCCCATAGTTGTTGCCATAGTCTGACACGGTGACCGGCGGGCCATCATCGTTGATGCCGGGATAGGGAGAGGACGCAACCTCGATCCCGATGTGCACGCGATCGAGCAGGGCCCGGGTGGCCGCGTCATCGTCCGGCACCATGCCGTTCCAGCCTGCTGCCACATGCAGCAGGAATTCCGCCTCGGCCGCGGCAAAACCCTCGGCAAAGACCGGCATGGCGGGCACCTGGCCAGCGCCGGGCAGGGCCACGCTATCGGCAAAGATCGGCCCGGCCAGGCGGTTGCACGCCAGGCGCGCATCGTCGGGCGGGTTGATCCGGCCCACTTTCCACCCCGCCACCGTGCGGCCATCGATGGCCAGCGCTGCGTCCTGGATGGCATAGGCCGTGGCCAGATCGGCCGGCATCTGCCCCGGATAGGTGGCCAGCGCGCGCTTTTCACGCCTGGCGGCCACGAATGCCGCGGCTACGGCGCCCGCCTGTGCCGGATCAGCCTGTGCCGCATCTGCCTGTTTCGTCAAACCCATCCCCAACCCATCCCGGGCGGATCGGGCCTTTCACGCGGCTGGAAACCGGTGTCAAAACCCGATACAACGCAATTGAACATGATCCGCCGCGCCCCGTTTATGGCGGGGCAGCATCAGCCTTGCGGCAAGGTAACCGGTGTCATCTTGCCTTTTGTCCCAGCCGAAGGCAAGTCTGAAAAATCGGCGTAGAGCGAGAGACAAGAAGGACACCGGATGGCCAAAGCGCAGAAACCCACGATCAACGATGTGGCGCGCCTGTCAGGGGTGTCGAAAAAGACCGTCAGCCGGGTGATCAACAAGTCTCCGCTGCTCAACCAGGCCACCCGCGAAAAGGTGGAAGCGGTGATCGCGCAGCTCGATTACGTGCCCAACCCACAGGCGCGGGCACTGGCGCTGCGGCGCAATTTCCTGATCGGCCTGATCCATGATAACCCCAACGCGCAGATGGTGCTGGGGGTGCAGGAAGGCATTCTCGATACGATTCGCAGCACCGAATTTGCACTGGTGGTACGCCCGGTCGATCGCCATTCCCCCACGCTGCTCGATGATATTCACCGCTTTATCGAGCAGCAGCGCCTCTATGGCGTGATGCTGCTGCCGCCGCTTTCGGAAAATGACGAGCTGGCCCGGCTGTGCCGCGATCTGGGCTGCACCGTGGTGCGCATGGGCTCGGCCCGGCTGGACGACGAGGCCCACTTGGTGGCGTCCAACGACCAGGAAGCGGTGAGCGAGGCAGTGGCCTGGCTCGCCGAATTGGGCCACACGCGAATCGGCTTCATCGCCGGGCCCGATGGCTTCCGCTCTGCTCGCGAGCGCGAACTGGGCTTCATCGCCGGCATGGGCCGCGCCGGCCTGACGATCGACCCCGCCCTGCTGGCGCGCGGCAACTATCAGTTCGAATCGGGTCATGCCGCCGGGCAGCACCTGCTCGGCACCGCCACCCCGCCCACCGCGATCTTTGCCAGCAACGATGAAATGGCCGCCGGCGTCCTGCATGCGGCCTGCGAACGCGGCCTGCGCGTGCCGCACGACCTGTCGATCATCGGTTTCGACGATACCGCCATTGCCGCGCACATCTGGCCCCCGCTCACCACCGTACGCTGGCCGATCCGGGCCATGGCGCGCACCGCCGCGCTCAAGCTGACACGCCCCGAAACCGCCGCGCGCGACGCGGCTTTCTTCCCGTCCGAACTGGTGCGCCGCGCCTCGGCCGTGCGCGCGCCGAGCTGATCATGCGATCGCGGCGCGGGGCGCAAAAGACGTTTGGCACCCTATTGACACCGGTTACCTAAAGCCGATACCACACCTCTCGGCAGCGAAAGGGAGAGTGCGCCATGTATGCCAAGACCTATCACGCGACGCATCCGGACATGATGGATGGTGTTTCCAACGACGCGCTGCGCGATCGCTATCTGGTTTCGGGCATGTTCGTGGCCGGAGAGATCAATCTCAACTATTCGCACAACGAACGCTTCGTGATCGGCGGCGCCGTGCCGGGCGCGCAGCCCTTGCACCTGCCCCGCCAGACCGAGCCCAAGAGCGCGGCCGGGCACACATTGCTGGAACGGCGCGAGATGGGCGTGGTCAACATCGGCGGCCCCGGCTTCGTCACGGTGGACGGGCAGCGCTTTGCCATGGCCAATAAGGAATGCCTCTATGTGCCCATGGGCAGCGAAGAGGTGGTGTTCGAAGGCGAAGGCGCGCGGTTCTACCTGGCCTCCACCCCCGCGCACAAGGCCTTGCCGATCAAGCATATTCCGCTTGACCAGGCCAATCCGCTGGCGCGTGGTGACCTGGCCAATTCCAACCAGCGCACGATCTACCAGCTGGTCATCCCCGGCGTGTGCGACAGCGCGCAGCTGCTGCTCGGCCTGACCGTGCTGGAAGAAGGCAGCGTGTGGAACACGATGCCGCCGCACCTGCATGACCGCCGCAGCGAGATCTACCTCTACTTCGACCTGGCCGAAGAGAACGACCGCATCTTCCACTACATGGGCGAGCCTGACAGCATGCGCCACATCGTGATCGCCAATGAAGAGGCGGTGATCAGCCCGCCGTGGTCGATCCACATGGGCGCGGGCACCAAGAAGTATGCGTTCATCTGGGCCATGGGCGGGGAAAACCTCGACTATACCGATATGAACGCGCTCGATATCTGCCAGCTGAAGTAAGCCACGATGGCGATTTCCTTCAGTCTTGCGGGCAAAACCGCGCTTGTTACCGGCGCCAACACCGGGATCGGCCAGGCGATTGCCGTGGGCCTGGCGCAGGCCGGGGCCGATGTCGCCCTGGCCGGGCGCTCTCACCCCGCCGAAACGCTCGCCTTGATCGAAGCGGCCGGGCAGCGCGCGGTGAACATCACCGCCGATCTGGCCAGCACCGCGCCGGTGGCGCGCGTGGTGGACGAGGCCGTGGCGGCGCTGGGGCGGATCGATATCCTGGTCAACAACGCCGGGATCATCCGCCGCGACGATCTGCTGCAGTTCAGCGAGGCAGACTGGGACGCGGTGATCGATACCAATCTCAAGACGCTGTTTTTCCTGAGCCAGGCCGCCGCGCGCGGCATGGTGGCGCAGGGCGGCGGCAAGATCATCAACATCGCCTCGCTGCTGACTTTCCAGGGCGGCATCCGCGTGCCGAGCTATGCCGCGGCCAAATCCGGTGTGGGCGGCGTGACCAAGGCCATGGCCAACGAACTGGCGCCACATGGCGTGCAGGTCAACGCCATCGCGCCCGGCTATATCGCCACCAACAACACGGCCGCCTTGCAAGCTGACGAGACGCGCAACCGCCAGATTCTGGAGCGGATTCCAGCCGGGCGCTGGGGCGATCCCGCCG
>NZ_KE148462.1:5103-5439 GCF_000410615.1 Novosphingobium sp. B-7
GATATCGCCGGGGCGGCAGTGTTCTTGGCTTCGCCTGCATCCAACTATGTCACGGGCCACGTGCTGGCTGTTGATGGCGGGTGGCTGGCGCGGTGACCGGACGTTCTGGCCATATCGTCTGCTTTGGCGAGGTCTTGCTGCGCCTGGCAACGCCGGGTCACCGCCTGATGACGCAGGCCGAAAGCCTGGACCTGGTGGTGGGCGGGGCAGAGGCCAATGTCGCCGCCGGCCTTGCCGCGCTGGGCCATCATGCTGCGCTGCTGACCCGCCTGCCTGCCAGCCCGCTGGGTGACAAGGCGCGCGCGGCGCTGAGCGCGGCGGGGGTCGATACCCGCC
>NZ_APCQ01000547.1:0-1624 GCF_000410615.1 Novosphingobium sp. B-7
CGGGCGCGGCGCGGCGCCGCCCAGCGCGCGCACCGGGGCCATGCCGGGCTGGCTCTGCTGCGGCACGGCAAACACGGTGCGGCGGAAATTCTTTTCCAGGCGTTCGGAAATATAGGCCCACAGCTGCGCCACTTCGGCGGCAGAGCGGCCGGTGGGATCAACCTCCATCACCGTGCGCCCATCGATCATCGAGGCGGCAAAATCGGTGCGATGGTGCAGGGTGATCGGCGCGACAGTGCCGTGTTGCGACAATGCGACGATCGCCTCGGCCGTGATGCGCGCCTTGGGCGTGGCGCCGTTGACGGCAAAGATCAGCGGCTTGCCCGCGCGTTCGCACAGGTCGACCGTGGCGCCCACGGCGCGTAGATCATGTGGCGAAGGGCGCGTGGGCACGACGATGAGTTCGGACAGCGCGATCACCGACTGGATCGCCATGGTGATCGCTGGCGGAGTATCGATCACGGCCAGCTTGAAACCCTGCTGGCGCAAGACCTGGAGATCCTGGGCCAGGCGACCCACGGTGGTCTGGGCAAAGGCGGGAAAATCAGCCTCCCGCTCGTTCCACCAATCGGCCAGGCTGCCCTGGGGATCGATATCGATCAGCACGACCGGCCCGGCACCGGCGCGTTGCGCCTGCACGGCGAGGTGGCCGGACAAGGTGGTCTTGCCCGATCCCCCCTTTTGCGAAGCCAAGGCCAGTACGCGCAATGTGTCCCCCTGAGGCTGGCGTGCGATCAGGCCTGAGGGATTCGCAGATTGCGCTGAAATTTTGGTTAACACCCCCGGTGTTTCCGGGGCCTGGGGCAGCGCCCGGCCATGGTGTTGGCAAAATACCACGCAAGCGCGCGCGGGCGCATCGAGGCGATGACGGCGGGGGAAAACTTGTTTACCATTTTCCCCGCAAGAGGCCTGAGGGAAAGCCCGCAGAGACCTGCCCTGGCAAGAGATTCGCGTTCAACATGATCACGCCGCGCCCCAAGACCGCTTCGCTTCGCGCCATGGCCACGCTGGCTGCCGTGGCGGCCCTGTTTCCCACGCTGGTCTGGGCCGATGTGCGCGACGGAGTAAACGCCTGGTCGCGCGGGGATTATGCCGGGGCCGTGCGCCAGTGGCAGGGGCCGGCCGCCAAGGGCGACGCTGATGCGCAGTTCAACATGGGCCAGGCGGCCAAGCTGGGCCGGGGCATGCCCAAGGACATGGCCAAGGCCGAGGACTGGTTCCACAAGGCCGCGCGCCAGGGCCATGCCCGCGCCGCCGACAACTATGGCATCCTGCTGTTCCAGACCGGCCGCCAGAGCGAAGCGCTGCCCTGGCTCACCGCCTCGGCCGATCGCGGCGAGCCGCGCGCGATGTATGTGCTGGGCGTGGCGGCGTTCAACGGCGATTTCCAGCCCAAGGACTGGGTGCGCGCCTATGCCCTGATGACGCGGGCGGCAGCCGTGGGGCTGCCCCAGGCGATCGAAAGCCTCAAGACGATGAACCAGGTGATCCCGCTGGAACAGCGCCAGATGGGCGCATCGCTGGCGAGTGACCTGGAAACCCGCACCAGCGACCAGCGCTCGCGCGAATTGGCCGCCGCCGAACTGGGCGTGAGCGCTCAAGCCACCGATGGCGCCCCCGCCGG
>NZ_APCQ01000530.1:0-1435 GCF_000410615.1 Novosphingobium sp. B-7
GGTTGCGCATGGCCACCTGCTCGGCCTGGCCGGCAGCGGCCTTGTCCAGCGCGTCCATCGCGGCGGTGGCGGCGGCGCGTTCGGCGTCGGTGGCGGCCAGTGCCGCCAGGCCAACCGCCGCCGGTTCGATCGCCAGGCGCAGGGCATAGATTTCCTCGGCCTCGTCAGCGCTCATCGCGCGGACGAAGTAGCCACGGTTGGCATGGGAAACCAGCAGGTTCTCCTGCTCCAGCCGCGCCAGCGCCTCGCGCAGCGGGATCTTGCTCACGCCAAATTCGGCGGCCAGCGCATCCTGCCGGATCGGCTGGGCCTGCGCCCACTCGCCCGACACCACTTTCTCGCGCACGAGATCGAAAATCCGATCGGCCAGCGTGCGCACAACAAGGCTCATTCCCGCTTACTCCAGCAGCCGCAGCGACGGGGGGCAATTCCTGTTCCGGCCGGGCGCGACCATATATGCCACGCGCCGGTAACCGCAATGCCTGCCGGCGCCCGATCAATGCGTGGTGCTGACCGTCCACGTGGCGCTGGTAATGGCAGCGTGGCGGCCGATATGGGCGGTGATCGCATCGAGATCGGCCGGGTTGGCGGTGGTCGGCACCAGGATCGCGCCAAGTTCGACCTGGGTGTCGCCATCGGTCAGCGTCTCGATCTCGCGGATCGGATAGTGGTGCATGTCGAGTTCCTCGAACAGCAGATCGCGCGCGGTGGCGACGTTTTCCGCCGCGCAGACCACGTGTACGCGATAGAGCGCCTCGGTCTCGCCCGGCGTCAGCGGGCGGCGGTTGACGGCATCGACCAGCGGGCGCAGCAGCGTGTTGCCGGCCAGCACGAAGATCGCAACCAGCACGGCTTCCGCTGGTTTGCGCGCCCCGGCAAAGCTGCCCACCGCCGCACTCGCCCAGAGCGTGGCCGCCGTGTTCAGCCCGCGCACTTGCGTGCCTTCCTTCATGATCACGCCGGCGCCGAGAAAGCCGATGCCCGATACGACATAGGAAATGACCCGCACCCCGCCATCCACCCCGGCAACCCGCAGGCCAAGATCGGTGAACGCGGCCGCGCCCACCGCCACCAGCACATTGGTGCGCAGCCCGGCGGTGCGCTGGCGCCATTGCCTCTCCAGCCCGATCAGCGTGCCCAGCACGAACGCGGTCGACAGGCAGATCAGGCTGGTGATCAGCCCGACCAGATCGACATCGAACAGCGCGGCGATAGAGGCCGGATCGGGCAGGTTATGTGATGCAACGGACATGACCGGCACCTAGATCAGCCGGCCGGAGAATGCCACCCGCCGCCCAGTGCCTCATAGAAGGCGGCGGTATCGCTCAGCCGCGCGGCCTGCGCCTGGGCCAGGGCCTGGTCGGCCTGAAGCAGGGCGATGCGGGCCTGCACTTCGGCCGCCGGGGCCACGGCGCCATCGCGGGCCTGGCGTGCG
>NZ_KE148463.1:0-325 GCF_000410615.1 Novosphingobium sp. B-7
CCGCTTTCCGTGCGCCGCAGCGGCGGCGGCATGTGGCCCAGCGTGACCGCGCCGATGCGGCGCTTGGCCTGCGCCGCCTCGCCCGGATCGTTGACAATGAAGGGATAGATCACCGGCAGGCTGCCGATCAGCGCCTCGGGCCAGCAGGCACCCGACAGCGCGACGGCCTTGCCCGGCAGCCATTCCAGCGTGCCATGCGCGCCCATGTGCAGCAGGGCATCGATCCCTTGCGCGCGCAGCCACAGATAAAACGCGACATAGCCATGGCGCGGGCAGCGCGACAGATCGTGATAGGCCTCGTCGCGCCCGGCCAGATCGCCGCGCT
>NZ_KE148463.1:441-747 GCF_000410615.1 Novosphingobium sp. B-7
AGGGCCGGCGGCAGTTGCGCCAGCGCGGCGCGATAGGCGGCCAGAGGAAACGCCAAAGTCTCGTGGCCAAGCCGGCGGGCTAGGTCACCAGGCGGCGCCACCGCATACCCAGCGTTGGCCAGATCGGCGAGCAGCGCTGTGGTAGAAGCCAAAGCATCAAGGCCCACCGCATGGGCCATGGCATGCGCCTTGCCCGGATAAGTGGACAGCACCAAGGCCAGGCGCCGCTGCGCCACGGGGCGCCGGGCCAGCGCGATCCAGCCCGCCACCCGCGCCACGATGGCGTCGATCCGCGCCGGATCGGGC
>NZ_KE148464.1:0-396 GCF_000410615.1 Novosphingobium sp. B-7
CTTGGCCGGCTGGGTAGCGGGGCGCGCCTGGCAGGATGAACTGGCCGGCGTGCTGGCGCTGCACGATGCGCCCGGCGTGGCCAGCGCGCTGCGCACCCGGCCCACGCTGTGGACACACAACGACTGGCACCCCTCCAACCTGACCTGGACGAGCGGCGGCGCGGTGGCTGCCGTGCTCGATTTCGGGCTGGCAGATCGCGGCTTTGCCCTGCTCGACCTGGCGATCGCGCTGGAACGCAGCGTGGTGCGCTGGCTGGAACTGGGGGAGGGGACCGCACCCCTTGCCGAAATGGCGCAGGCCCGCGCGCTTGTGGCGGGCTATGCCCCGGAAGCGCCGCTCGACCAGGCCGATCGCGCGCTGCTGGCGCGGCTCTTGCCCTTGGCGCATGTCGAATT
>NZ_KE148464.1:478-1837 GCF_000410615.1 Novosphingobium sp. B-7
GCCGGGCAGGGCTATCTCATTGGCCATGCCGCGTGGTTCGCCGGGGCAGAGGGGCAGGCCCTGCTCTCCGCAATTGCGCAAGAGGATCAAGCATGAGCGCGCTGGAACTGGTGGCCGTGGCCGTCAGCTTGCTGGGGATATGGCTGACCGCGCGGCGGATGATGGTGTGCTGGCCGGTCAACATCCTGGCCTGCGCGCTCTATTTCAAGCTGTTCCTCGATGTGAAGCTCTATGCCGACATGGTGCTGCAGGCGCTGTTCGGCCTGGCCATGATCTATGGCTGGGTGGCCTGGGCGCGCAGCCGGCATCCTGGCGCACCGGCCGCCGGGGCCAGCGACGCGGTGGACGTGGTGCCGCTGCGCCCGCTGGCGCTGCTGTCCGGGCTGGGCTGCGGCGCGCTGGGCGCGGTGGCGATCGGCTGGGTTACCAGCCACTATACCGATGCCGCGTTGCCGTGGATGGATGCCGCGCTGTCGAGCTTCAGCCTGGTGGCGCAGTTCTGGGCGGCGCGGCGCCACGCGGAAAACTGGCTTTTGTGGATCGCGGCCGATCTCGTCTATGTCGGCATGTTCGTGTTCAAGGGCCTGTGGCTTACCGCCGGGCTCTATGCCGCGCTGGTGGTGCTGGCGGTGCTGGGCTGGCGGCAGTGGCGGCGCGGCGCCATGCCGGGCGAGATGGCAATCTCGTAACCCATATCAAGGAAAGCACGATTTCGCAGGGCAGGGTGGAACGGATCGGGCGCCCGTGCCGTTCATCGGCTATCATGCAACCCCTGCCTTGCGCGCCGTCGTCATCCGGCCCATTTCCCGCGTCTTCCAGCCTCCCTTCCATTGCGATTGTCGGTGCCGGGCCGACAGCCGTCTATGCGCTGGATGCGTTGCAGCGCCAGGGGCCGGCCTGCCGCGTCACGCTGCTGGAGGCGGGCGGCCAACCGGGGCAGGGCATCCCGTTCAACGCGCGGAACAATGGCGCGCATCTGCTGGCCAATATTGCCGGCTTTGAATTGCCGCCGGTGGGTGAAACGCTCAATGCCTGGGCCATGCGGCAAAGTGCGCGGCGCCAGGCCGCGCTTGGCGTGGCCGGGATGGCGCACGATCCGCGCGCGTTTTTCCCGCGCATGGCGCTGGGCGCCTATTATGCCGACCAGCTGGGCCGCCTGATGACGCCCGAGGCTGGCCCGTGCCAGGCAGAGCTGCACTGCCATGCCGAAGTGCAGGATATCGTCGCCCGCCCCGATGGCGCGCGGGTGATCTGGACCCAGCGGGGCCAGCGCCATGCCGCCGATTTCGACGCGGTGATCGTGGCCAGCGGCTATGGCAAGCCCGATGTCGGCACGCGGCTGGCCGGGGCGAGCGCCCG
>NZ_APCQ01000535.1:0-4878 GCF_000410615.1 Novosphingobium sp. B-7
TCCGGTGGCTGCGCCGCCAGCGCCCGCCGCTCCGATGGCCGAGCCGGTTCAGCCCGAAGTGCCTGCGCCCGAAGCCGTAGAGCCAGCACCCGCCGCCCCGTTCGCACCAGAGGGCGCGCAGGTGTTCGTTCCGGCCAGTGCCGATACCGCGCCGGCTGATCCCGGCACGCCGGCGCCCTTTGCCAATCCGGCGCTGGAGGGCATTCCCTCGCGCCAGCGCTTCAAGAAGGCGCCGCAGCCGATCGATCGCCGCCTGCTGCGCGAGCAGTGCCTGATCGAGCCGGAGGGCCAGGTCAGCGCGCTGTTGGAAGAGTTCCGCATCGTCAAGCGGCAGCTGCTGTTGCAGGCCGCCGATTCGCGCGCCGGCCGCACGGCCCGCCATGGCGAGCGCATCCTGGTGTGTTCCGCCCATCCGGGTGAGGGCAAGACGTTCTGCGCGGTGAACCTGGCGCTGTCGATCGCGGCGGAGAAGGACAACGAAGTGCTGCTGGTCGACGCCGACTTTGCCAAGCCTTCGGTGCTGTCCACCCTGGGGCTGCCGGGCGGGCCGGGGCTGATGGATGCGCTGGCCGATCCCGAGGTGATGGTGGAGGAATGCATCATTCCCACCGATATTCCCGGTCTTTCGGTGCTGCCGGCGGGCAACCAGACCGGCTCTGACACGGAATACCTGGCCTCGGTCCGCACCCGCGCGATCCTTGACCGGCTGACCGCGCAGTCGCCCAACCGCATCGTCATTTTCGATAGCCCGCCCGCGCTGGCAGCCTCGCCCGCATCGGAACTGGCCATGCACGTGGGCCAGGCGGTGATGGTCGTGCGCGCCGACGTGACCGGCGAGGCCGCGCTGCGCGATGCCGTCGGCATCCTGTCGGGCTGCGCCGATATCAAGCTTCTGCTCAACGGCACGCGGTTTTCGCCCACCGGGCGGCGCTTTGGCACCTATTACGGATACAAGGAATGAAACGCGCGCGTTCCCTTATCCTCGGCGGCCTGCTGGCTGGCTCCTGCCTGGCGGGCGCTACGGCGGCCAAGGCACAGGTTCTGCCCTATCAGGTGGGCAGCGACGATCGCCCCGCTGCGCCTTCCGGTGGCGGCAGCGATGGCCACGGCAGCGCACGCGGCGTGGGTTCGGGCGTGCGCACCACGATCCGTCCCTATCTGGAAGTGACGCAGAACCTGCTGGCGCAGATCACGCCGGGCAACGACGTGGTGACCTATACCGCGCTGGCCGCCGGGGTGGATGCCACGCTGGCCGGGCGTCGCACCCAGGGTCA
The DNA here is from genome assembly GCF_000410615.1 of Novosphingobium sp. B-7. Taxonomy (NCBI): domain Bacteria; kingdom Pseudomonadati; phylum Pseudomonadota; class Alphaproteobacteria; order Sphingomonadales; family Sphingomonadaceae; genus Novosphingobium; species Novosphingobium sp. B-7. Next base: position 1,275 of record NZ_APCQ01000535.1, read on the forward strand.
GATTTCGGTGCGCTATGAACGTCGCTTTGTCGAAAAGGGGCAGGTGGGCGATTCCGACACGATTTCGGGCCTGGCGCGCGTCTCGCACCAGTTGATCCCGCGCACGCTGAGCATCGACGCTGGCGCGCTCGCCGCGCGCACACGGGTGGAGGCCAATGGCTCCGCCTCGCTCAATCCGCTGTCGGTCAACGATGCGATCAGCCAGGTCTATTCGGTCTATGCCGGACCGAACCTGACCACCCATGCCGGCGACGTGGCGATCAATGCCAACTATCTGGCCGGCTATACCAAGCTGACGCAGAAGAACGCCTATCAGCCTGCCGCTGGGCAACCGCGCATCGACCTGTTCAACCATTCGCTGATGCAATCGGCGCAGGTTTCGGCCGGGACCAAGGTCGGCACGGTGCTGCCGGTCGGCTTGGTCGCCAGCGCCGGGTGGGACCGTGAAGATATCTCCAACCTCGATCAGCGCATCGACGACAAGCGCGCCGGCGTGCAGGCAACCTTGCCGGTGAGCCGCACAGTGCAACTGGTGGGCGACGTGGGCTGGGAGCATATCCGCGTGTCCTCACGCGATGCGGTCCGCGATGCCAGTGGCAACCCGGTGATCGGCAGCGATGGCCGCTATGTGACCGATAAGAGCCAGCCGCGTCGCATCGCCTATGACAGCGACGGGCTGACCTGGGACGTGGGCGTGATGTGGCGGCCCAGCCGGCGCACATCGCTCTCTGCCTTTATCGGCCGCCGCTATGACAGCACGACCTACTTCGGCAGCTTCTCCTATGCGCCGAACACGCGCAGCTCGCTCAACATCTCGGTGTTCGACGGCATTTCCGGTTTCGGATCGAGCCTGTCGAACGCGCTGCGCCAGGTGCCGACCGATTTTGCCACGGGCGGGGCGACCGGTTGTGGCATCGGGGCTGCGGGCGGTTCGTGCGTCAATGGCGCGCTGTCGTCGGTCTCGTCGTCGGTATTCCGCCAGCGCGGGGTCAGCGCGACCTATGGCTTTGCCATGGGCCGGCTGCGGCTGGGCGTGGGCGCGGGCTATGTTCGCCGCCGCTTCATCGCTGCGCCGGGCACGGTGCTGGCCCAGGCCAATGGCACGGTGGACCAGAACTGGTATGTTACCGGTGGGGTTTCGGGCCAGCTGGGCCGCGATGCCAGCTTCAGCGTGGCGGTTTACGATGCTTGGTACGATAGCGGCACCGCGCTGTTGGGAACGACCAATTCCTATGGCATTTATGCATCTTACTATCGCCGCTTGGCCGATCGTCTCACCGCAACGGCTTCGGTTGGGCTTGACGGGGTGAGCCGCGATCTGGCTGCGGACCAATTGGAAGCGACAGGCCTGATCGGCCTGCGCTACACGCTTTGACGGTTCTGGAGGCGTAACGCCGATGTACGATGACTTTTACCGCCTTTCGGCCCGTCCGTTCCAGCTGACGCCCGATCCCGATTTCTATTTCGAAAGCGCCACGCACAAGAAGGCGCTGTCATACCTGGGCTATGGCCTGGCGCAGGGTGAGGGCTTCATCGTCATTACCGGGGAGGTGGGCGCGGGCAAATCCACGCTGGCGGCGCATCTGCTGGCCAGCATCGACCGCGCGCAATTGACCGCCGCGCAGATCGTGACGAGCAAGCTCGATGGCCAGGAGCTGGTGCACATGGCCGCGCGCGCGTTTGGCCTGGATGTGGCCGGCCACGACAAGGCCGCCGCGCTCGCGCGGATCGAGGCGTTCCTGCATGATGAAGCCCGCGCCGGGCGGCGCTGCCTGCTGGTGGTGGACGAGGCGCAGAACCTGAGCGTGGAAGCGCTGGAAGAACTGCGCATGCTGTCGAACTTCCAGCTCGGCGCGCATCCGCTGTTGCAGATCCTGCTGCTGGGCCAGCCTGAATTCCGTACCCTGCTGCAACAATCGCCCCGGCTGGAGCAGTTGCGCCAGCGCGTGATCGCCACGCACCACCTGGCGCCGATGGAGCCCGAAGAAGTCGGCCCCTATGTCGAGCATCGCCTGGTGCGTGCGGGGTGGAACGGCAACCCGGCGTTCGAGCCGCGCTTCTTTGCCGATCTTGCCCGCGCCAGCGGCGGCGTGCCGCGCCGGGTCAACCAGATCCTGAGCCGTGTCTTGCTGGCCGGCGCGCTGGAGCAAGCCAGCCGGATCGAGGCCGGGCTGCTGCATGCCGTGCTGGATGACATGGCGTCTGACAGCGCCGTTTCGGTGGAAAGCGCGCCGGCGCCCGCCGCTGCCCCGGCCGCTGCTTCGTCTGCCATGCCCGAGGCGGCATCGTCGCAGGCACTGGGGCTGACGGCCGATACCTTCCACGGCGAAGGGCAGGGCCAGGCCAAGCCCGAGGGCGACGGCAGCCGCACCACGCGCCACGATTTCGATCTCGCCGCGATCGAGGCGGCCATGGCCAGCCGCGACGAGCAGATCGCCGAACTGCAGCAGGCGGTGATCGAAGTGGCCGAAATGCGCGCCGCTCACGGTGACGAAGCCGCTGCGGCCCAGGCCGATGGCACGGCGCGGACCGAGGCGCTGGAAGCCGCGCTGAGCGATGCCGCCGCGCGCATCGGCGTGCTGGAGCATCGCCTGGCCGAGCAGGAGCAGGCCATTCGCCACGTGCTGACCATGCTGATCGAATGGTTCGAGACCGACCGCCCCAAGCGCGCGGCCTGAACGAAAGCAGCCCATCCATGTCTGCGCCTGTCATCAATGGCCTGTCGGTCGATGTTGAGGAATGGTTTCAAGTTGGCGCCTTTGAAAAGGTGATCGACCGCGCCGCCTGGGACGGGCTGGATTCGCGGGTGGAGCGCAACGTCCAGGCCATTCTGGCGATGTTTGCCGCTGCCGGCGCCAAGGGCACGTTCTTCACGCTGGGCTGGGTGGCGCAGCGCCATCCCGCGCTGGTGCGCGCCATTGCCGATGCCGGGCACGAGGTGGCCAGCCACGGCTGGGATCACCAGCGCGTGTTTACCATGGATGCGGCACAGTTTGCCGCCGATCTGGCGCGCGCCCGCGATGCGCTGGAACAGGCGAGCGGGCAGGCCGTGACCGGCTATCGCGCACCGAGCTTTTCGATCGATGCACGCACGCCCTGGGCGCACGAAGTGCTGGCGCAGGCCGGCTATGCCTATTCTTCGTCCGTGGCTCCGATCGTTCACGATCACTATGGCTGGCGCGAGGCGCCGCGCTTTGCCTTCCGCCCAGTGCCGGGCAGTGCCCTGCTGGAAATTCCCGTGACGACGGCCGAAGTGGCCGGGCGGCGCATGGCGGCGGGCGGCGGCGGCTTTTTCCGCCTGCTGCCCTATGGCGTGTCATCCTGGGCAGTCCGGCAGGTCAATGCTGCGGGGCGCCCGGCGGCGTTCTATTTCCATCCCTGGGAAATCGATCCCGATCAGCCGCGCCGCACCGATGCACCCTGGCGCTCGCGCTTTCGCCATTACACCAACCTTTCGGTCATGGCCGGCAAGTTGGAGCGGCTGCTGCGTGATTTTTCCTGGGGGCGGATGGACGCGGTGGCGCGGGCCGAAGCCGCCTGGGTGGCCAGCCGTGACGCCGCGCTGCCCGCTGCGGCGGCGGCATGAACGCGCCGTTTCGCCTGG
>NZ_KE148465.1:0-331 GCF_000410615.1 Novosphingobium sp. B-7
GCCACGATCAGCACCGGGGCGGCATCGATCCCGAACAGTTCCAGCCCCATCACCGCGCAGGCCACCGGCGTGTTGGCCGCCGCGCCGAACAGCGCCACCATGCCCACTGCGGCCGCGAGCGGCACCGGCAGGCCCAGCACGAGCGACAGCGCACTGCCCAGGCCCGCGCCGATGAAGAACAGCGGGGTCACCTCACCCCCCTTGAACCCGGCGCTGAGCGTGGCGACGGTAAACACCAGCTTGAGCAGCCAGCTCCACCGATCGGGCGCTGCCACGAAAAAGCCCGGCAGCGTGGGCGCGCCGGGATGGGCCGACAGCACACCCAGCCCGA
>NZ_KE148465.1:479-5166 GCF_000410615.1 Novosphingobium sp. B-7
GGCAAACAGGCGCGCGACCACGCCGCTGGCAAGACCGAGCAGCGCGGCCTTGGCCAGCAGCGCGGCAAACCCCGCCAGATCGGTCTGTGGCAGGCTGATGTGGGGATAGAGCGTGTGGTGCGCCCCCCACAGCCGGCAGCCGAAATCACCCACCAGCGCCGCCACCAGGCACGGCACCAGTGCTGCCAGGTCGAGCCCGCCCAGCGCCAGCACCTCGATCGCGAAGACCGCACCGGCCAGCGGCGTGCCGAACACCGCGCCAAAGCCGGCCGCCACCCCGCCCATCAGCAGCAGGCGCCGGGCCTTGCCGGCCAGGCCCAGGCGATCGACCAGGCCATGCGCCAGGCTGCCGCCCAGTTGCACTGCGGTGCCTTCACGCCCTGCCGATCCGCCGAACAGATGCGTGGCCACTGTGCCGATCAGCACGAGCGGCGCCATGGCCAGCGGCACCCCGCCGCCGGGCTCGTGAATTTCATCAAGGATCAAATTGTTGCCGCCCTCTGCCCGCGCGCCAAAGCGGCGATAGAGCCAGGCCACCGCAAGGCCACACAGCGGCAGGCCATAAAGCAGCCAGGGCGCGGCAAAGCGCAGCCGCGTGACCGCATCGAGTGACCAGAGAAAGCCGGCGCAGGCCGTGCCCACCGCAAGCGCCATGGCCAGGAGCGCCAGCACGAAGCGGATGCGGGCCGGCGTGACGAATGAACGGGTGAAAAAAGCGCGCACGATTCCTCCTGTTGCATGTGCCCGGTCGGGCAGCTTGGTTTCAGGTAGGAATCATCAGCCCTGGCGCCGTTTGGCGCGGCAGGCGGTTCGGCAAAATGCCCGGCGGAAATCCATCGCCTTGGCCCGGCCTATGCCGTGCGCGGCGGGTTCCGTCAAGATTGCGGAATTACGCCCCGCCCACGGCGCCGCGCACGTCAACCTGGCCGCCGTTGTTGATGATGCGGCCACCGACCAGGCCCTTGACCGTCACGCGGGCTCCCTGCTCCACGATCAGGTCTCCACCGATCATGCCGGCGATGGTGACATCGGCGCCAGCCGCGACAGTAGCATTGCCGCCGATCATGCCGCGAAACGTGCGCTTGCCTTCCAGGCGATAATCGCCGCCAATGGTGGTGCCGTTCGCCGCTGCATCGGGCGTGCCATCATGGTGGCATCCGGCCAGCGCGCCGCCCATGGCCATCAGCAAAGCCAGCGGCAGGGCATGGCGGGGAACGAACATCGGCGTGGCTTCCTTGAGTCGGGCGTAAAGGATCGCTGTGCCCGGCCGGTCCGATCGACACACCGGGCGTTCGATCAACCGCTGCCCTCACCCGATAGACGCCGCAGCCGGGGCAAGAGGTAGTCGGCAGGGGCCATCAAGGCCCCTGCCGCGATCATCACCAGCGGTGACCCCAGCCACGATGCCAGTAATGGTGGTATCCCCAATAGGGACGACCACCCCAATAGCCATGGCCGTAATAGCCGCCAAAGACCGGGCGTTCGACCACGACCGTGCGCCCCATGGGATAGCAGCGGCCATCATAGGCGCGATACCATCCGCCACCACAACCATCGCGCGCCATCGCCGGCGCCGCAGTGGCGAGTGCAGCCGTGGCGATCGCCACGCTCAGCAGGATCTTTTTCATATCGACCTCACTTATCGTTGCTGCAGGCTGTTCATCCTTGCCTGACATTACTTGAACGATGGCGGCCGGTGTTTCCGTCTGTCGGTTCGTCGCAAATTTAGACCAACAAGCCAGTCATCGGCCGGGGCGCGCCGGCCAGCGGAAACAGGCGCCGCGCCACTTGCGCCGGATCGAGCGCGAGGCTTTCGGCGGCAACGCCGGCCAGCAGCGCGTCAAGCTGGCTGGTGGGTGCCAGATCGCGCCCTTCATAGAGCTGGCCATTGCCCAGCCCCGGCCAATCGGCCACCACGCGCCCGCCTTTGACGCCGCCGCCCAGCACCCAGGCGACCGAGGCCGTGCCATGATCGGTGCCGCCCGTGCCATTGGCCGCGGCAGTGCGGCCAAACTCGGTGGCGACCAGCACGGTGGTTTGCGCCCAGGCCGGGCCCATCCCGTCGCGCAGCGCCGCCAGCAGCGTATCGAGCCCGCGCAGCTGCGTGGCCAGCCGGCCGTCCTGCCCGCTGTGGGTATCCCATCCTTCGGTTTCCAGCATGGCGATGCGCGGGCCGTGCGGCTTGGTCAGGAACGTGGCGGTCAGCTTGCCCAGCGAGGCGGGGTCTTGCCGCGCGCCGCTGCCCTGGGCGAGTTTGCGGGTATCGAGCGCCGCGCTCCAGGCTGCCTGCAATTGCCGGTCTGGCGCATAGAGCGCGCCCACCCGCGTCATCAGATCGTCGGTCGGGCCGGGCAACCCGGACGGCGCATAGGATGTAACCTGCACCGGCCCGCGCAGCGCTGGCGGCACGGTGGACGCGATCGCGATCGCCGCATCGCTCGCGCGGGGCAGCATGGCCACCAGGCGATTGAGCCAGCCATCGCGTGCCTGGTAGGGCTGGCTGCCTCCGGTCTCCAGCACGTTCTGCCCATCGAAATGCGAGCGGTCGCGATAGGGTGAGGCCACCGCATGCACAAACAGCGCCTGGCCACGGGCATACATCGCCGCCGTTTCCTTGAGCGCGGGATGCAGGGCAAAGGTGCCGTCCAGCCGCGTCGCCGCCGCCGGATCGATCGCCAGCGCGCCACGCAGCCGGGCATAGCCGGGATCGGCATAGGGCACGACGATGTTGAGGCCATCGGCCGCACCACGCTGGATCACGAAGACAAAGCGGCGTTCGGTCTCGGCTGCAGCCAGGACCATGCCCGGTGCCACGAGCAGGCTGCCGGCAGCACCGCCGGCAAGGTGAAGAAAGTTTCGGCGATGGAGCATGGTTACCTCCGCAGGAAATCGGGCGAGACGAGCATCAGCGCCAGCGCGCTGGCCGGGCTTTCGGCATGGGCGATCTGTTCGGCCGTTGCCGCAGACAGCCCGCCGGGCAGCACTTGCGGCGCACGCTGGCGGGCATCGATCTGCGCGGCGCGGGGGCCAGCCAAGCGCTGGGCAAATTCCACCCGCCGCATCAGCGCATCAGGCGCGATCCAGCTGGCGGCCGTATCGTCCCACCCGGCGGGAGAGCCCGGCTTCCACACCGGCTGGCCCAGTTGCTGGGTGATCGTGGCCACCTGCAGCGTGCCGATGTCTCCCACCCCCAGCGCGCGCAACGACGATATCGTCCACTCCCACGGGGTCTTGGCCTTGAGCGGGCGCGGCTCCCACGGTTCGGGGCTGGCCACCAGCGCGCGATAGAGCGTGGGCAGATCGCCCCGGCTGCGGGCAAAGGCATCGGCCAACCGATCGACCAGCGCCTGGGGCGGCACGTCGCCGGCAAAGTGACGGGCCAACTTGGTGGCGACGTGGCTGGCCGTGGCCGGCGCATGGGCCAGATCGACCAGCACGGCCCGCGCCTGGTCCACCCCGGTCTGGGCATAGGTCTTGCCCACGATCGTGCGGGTGCCGGGTTCGTGCTGTTGGGGATGGAACGCGAAATCGCCCGGCGCATCATCGTTGATCCCGCCCACGGTCCACCCCGTCAGCGCGCGGGCAAATTCGGTGACGTCAGCCTGGCTATAACCGCTGCGCACGCCCAGGGTATGCAGTTCCATGATCTCGCGTGCCAGGTTCTCATTGAGGCCGCGCTGACGATCGGCGCCACCCTTGGCGCGCGCCCGCAGCGCCGCCGGGCTGTTGGGCCCGATCGACTGGTTCTGGTTGAGATAGAGCAGCATCGCCGGGTGGCGCTCTACCGCCAGCAGCATGTCTTCAAAGCGGCCCAGCACATGGGGGCGGATGGCGTCCCGTTCAAACGAGGCGGCCAGCGCGGTGACCGGCAGGTTGTCGACCGACACGCAGAAATGGTTGGACCAGAAATGCACCAGCCGCTCCACGAACGGCGCCTGCGTTTCCAGCGCGCTTTGCGCCCGCGCCTGCACGCCCTGGCGATAGAGCGCATGGATATCTTCGCCCAGATCGCGGCGGGCCTGCTTCTGCTCTGGCGTGCGCGCCGGCTTTCCCGCCATCGGCACCGTGGCAGCGATGACCGGGCCAGCCGGCAGCGGGGTTGTGGCTACAGGAACTGGTGCTGGGGCCGGCGCTGCGGCACGGGCCTGGCGCAAGGCCCGCTGCTGTTCCTGATAGGCAGAAAGCAGCGCGCGGGCGTCGGCCAGCGCGGCCCAGGCCGGCGGCGTGACATCGAAGTGATCGAACTGCGCGATCAACCAGCCGTGCGGATCGGCGAGCGCCGCCGCGCTTGCGGCATCGGGCGTAGCGCCCAAGCCAAAGCGGTTGAGCGCAATTGCGGCAGGAGACAGGGGTTGTTCCGAGACCATGGCAAAGCCCTTTGAAACGGAAACCCTTTTTTCCGTTCCTTCGTCGCGGGCTTGAACGCAGCGACCGGCCGATTCCGTCGCTGGCGATGTAACGCAGCTTATTTCCCGCTCTTGGGCTCCAGCCGATCGGCGATACGGTTGCGATCGGCCTGCGGCAGGCCGGCCACATAGGGCACCACCTGCATTTCCACGTGGGCGCGCACCATGGCATCGCCCGCGCGCAGGCGTTCAAGCTGGGCCAGCAGCGCCGGCTGATCCACCACCGGCGCGCGCAGCAGCGCGGCGATCTGGCGGCGCAGCGCGCGGTTGCCATCCACCTG
>NZ_KE148466.1:0-17218 GCF_000410615.1 Novosphingobium sp. B-7
TCGGGCGCGCGCCGGGCAATGGCCGCGGCAATGGCAGCATCGAGCGCGCGATCGGCAAAGTCTGACAGCGCCTGCACCACGCGCATGAGCGGCAGCGCGCCGGCGATATCGCCCACCGCCAGGGCCAGCGCCAGGGCCAGGCGCTCACGCCGCAAGGCAATCCCTGCATCGTCCATGCCCTGCCCGGCCAGGCGCGCATGTGCCAGTGCCGCTTCGATGTCACCGTGCGCAAGCAGCGCGGCCACCTCGCGCTGGCGATCGAGCGCGCGGGCCAGGAACGTGGTGTGCCGGCGGGCAAGGACAAGCGCATGGTCCCAATCGATTCCTTGCCGCACGCAGGCTCCCTCTCTCGTTGCCGCACCGTGGGTCGTCTTGCCCCAGCCGGCCGGCTCTGCCAAGTAGCCGGCATGAGCTTCGCCTTCCCCCTTGGCGCGGCGTTATCCCATAGCAAGGATCTGACCATGCATGTTTCCCTCGGCCGCCGCATGGCCACCGCGTTGCTGGCCTCTGCCCTGGCTGTTCCCGCATTTGCCGCCCCGGCGCCCAAGGTGCCGACCGTGCCGGTGCCGATGATGCGCGAGGCGATCAAGACGCTGGCGTCTGACGAACTGGAAGGCCGCGCGCCCAGCGGGCCCAAGGAACAGGCGGTGCTCGACGCGATCATCACCCGCTTCAAGGCCGCTGGCCTCAAGCCCGGCAACAAAGGTGAGTGGTTGCAGCCCGTGCCGATGGTGACGATCGCGGCCAAGAACATCAGCCCGCTGACCGTGGGCAGCCTGTCGTTCAAGCCCGGCGCCGATTTCGTGGTGGGTTCCTATCGCGAGGCAGACCACACCGCGATCGACTCCAGCGAGCTGGTCTTTGTCGGCTATGGCATCACCGCGCCCGAACTGGGCTGGGACGATTACGCCGGCATCGACATGAAGGGCAAGATCGCGGTGATCCTGGTCAATGACCCGGATTATGAAAACGCCGACGAACAGGGCCTGTTCAAGGGCCGCCGCATGACCTGGTACGGCCGCTGGCCCTACAAGTATGCCGAGGCCGCGCGCCATGGCGCCAAGGCCGCGCTGATCGTGCACGACACCTTCCCCGCCGCCTATGGCTGGAACGTGCTGGAATCGAGCGGCGGCACCGGCAATTTCGTGGCCAGCGCCAACAAGGGCATGGACCAGACCGAAGCCAATGGCTGGATCCGCCGCCCGGTGGCCGAGGCGATCTTCCAGGCTGCCGGCAAGGATTTTGCCGCGCTTTCGGCAGCGGCCAAGCAGAAGGGCTTCCACGCCGTTCCGCTGGGCGCGAAGGCCAGCCTGTCGTTCGACAACACCGTCACGCACAGCACCTCGCACAACGTGATCGGCGTGATCCCCGGCACCACCCGCGCCAACGAATACGTGCTCTATTCGGGCCACTGGGACCACCTGGGCCATTGCAAGCCCGACGCGCGCGGTGACGATATCTGCAACGGCGCGATCGACAATGCCAGCGGCGTGGGCGCGCTGGTGGCGCTGGCCGACATGAACCGCCGTGCCGGCCCCACCCCGCGCACCCAGGTCTTTGCCGCCTGGACGCTGGAGGAATCCGGCCTGCTCGGTTCGGAATATTATGCCCAGCATCCGGTCTATCCGCTGGCCCGCACCGTGGGCGGCGTGAACATGGACGCGCTGTCGCTGATCGGCCCCACGCGCGACGTGCAGGTGACCGGTGGCGACAAGTCTGACCTCACCGCGATCCTGCGCCAGGTGGAGGCGCAGATGCACCTGACCGAAACGCCCGAGGATCACCCCGAGCGCGGCCACTATTACCGGTCCGATCACTTCAGCCTGGCCAAGCGCGGCGTGCCGATGTTCGCCGTGGGCCGGGGCACCGACCTGATCAACGGCGGCAAGAAGGCCGGCGAGGCTGCCACCGAAGACTATGTCGAGCATCGCTATCACCAGCCGTCGGACGAATATTCCGACAGCTGGGACATGACCGGCATGGCCCAGGAAGTGGAGCTCTATTACCGCCTCGGCCGCGCCCTGGCCACCGGCACCACCTGGCCCAACTGGCATCAGGGCGACGAATTCCGCGCCATCCGCGATGCCAGCCGCGCAACCGTAACCGGCGCCAAGTAAGCCGTGGCCATGAACGACGTGAACCCGACGGGCGGCATGATGCCGCCCGAATTCGCCCCGCAGGACTGGCTCTGGGTGGGCTTTCCCCACCTTGCCGAGGAATGGTCGGGCGTGATCGACCGCGCGCAGGAGCAGATCGCCGCCTTTGCCAGCGCCGTGGCCGAAAGCGGCCAGGAAGTGCGCCTGGTGGTGCGCGATGCCGCCAACCGCATGCGCGCCGAGCGGCTCACCAGCGCCTCTGTCAAGATCGAAGAGCGCGTCTATGGCGACGTATGGCTGCGCGACACCGGGCCGCTGGTGGTGGCCGATGGTGCCGGTGGGCGCCGCGCGCAGCTGTTCGGCTTCAACGGCTGGGGCGGCAAATACCTGATGCCGGGAGACCAGGACATCGGCGCCACCCTGGCGGCCGACGCTGGCCTTGCTGCCAGCAAGGCCGACTGGGTGCTGGAAGGCGGCGCGCTGGATGGCGATGGCACCGGCCTTGTCGCCACCACCGAGCAGTGCCTGCTCAACCCCAATCGCAACCCGCACCTGTCGCGCGCCGACCTGGAAATGCGCCTCAAGCGTGACCTGGGCTATGACCGCGTGCTGTGGCTGGGCGACGGGCTGATCAACGACCACACCGATGGGCACGTGGACAACCTGGCCCGCTTTATCGGCGCCAACCGCCTGGCCTTGCCCCGGGCCACCGGGCCGGACGATCCCAATGCCGCGATCTATGCCGATGCCGCCGCGCGCGCGCGCGATGCCGGGGTCGAGGTGATCGAGGTGCCCTCACCGGGCCGCATCGAATGGGGCGGCATGATCCAACCGGCCAGCTACATGAACTTCGTGATCACCAGCCATGCGGTGATCGTGCCGATCTTCGGCTCGGTCCACGACGAAGCTGGCGTGGAAGCGATCGGCGCGCTGTTTCCCGGCCGCGCCACGCTGGGCGTGATGGGCGATGCCGTGCTGGTGGGTGGCGGTGGCTTCCACTGCGCCAGCCAGCAGATGCCCTCGGCCTGACGAGACGCAACCCTGTCCCGCCCGCGCGCTGATCCCGGGCGGGACAGGGCTTTCCTGGCGTACTGGGCCGGCTTACTGCGTTTCGCGCGCCAGGCGGTCTGACAGTTCGGCGATTTCCGACGGATCGAGCAGCCAGGTGCGCGTCTTGCGCCCTTCGCGGTGGATCGGCACGGTCAGCAGCACGCGCGCATTTTCCCGCGCGTGAGGCTTGTAGAGCGAGAAGTGCAGCGCACAGTCGCGGATCGTGCCGATGATCGGCGTGCGGCCTTCCAGATCGATCATCGTGGCGGCCTGGTCCCAGGGGATGGTTGCAGTGCTCATGATGATCAGACGTCCAGATTGGCCACGTTGAGAGCGTTTTCCTGAATGAAATCGCGGCGCGGCTCGACCACGTCGCCCATCAGGCGGGTAAAGATCTCGTCGGTCACGTCGGCGTCTTCCACCTTTACCTGGAGCAGCGAACGAACTTCCGGATCGAGCGTGGTTTCCCACAGCTGTTCGGCGTTCATTTCGCCCAGGCCCTTGTAGCGCTGGATCGACAGACCCTTGCGGCCGTTGGCCATCACCGCTTCGAGCAGTTGCGAAGGCCGGGTAATGCCGGCGTCCTTGCTCTCGGCCCGGGCCGCGGCGGCGGGCGCTTCCTCGCCATCGGCAGCGCCCGTGCTTTCCGGCTCCGCAGCGGCAGCGCCGGCGCGCACCAGGCGGGCAACACCGGCATAGACATCGGCGTGTTCGGCAGCGAGGCGGGCCAGCTTGCGCGCTTCGGCGCTGGTCAGGAAGCCGGCCTCGATCATGTGATGGTCGGTCACTCCACGCCAGGCGCGCTGGATGTGATAGCCGCCATCCTCGCTCATCTGCGCCGCCCACTGCGCTTCGGGATCGCCACGATCCAGCCAGCGTGCGGCATTGGCCAGCGCGGCGAGGCGGGCATCGGCCGAAAGATCGGGATCGAGCGCACCGGCCAGCGCCAGCGCTTCGACGATATCGGGGTTATAGCGGCGCGGCACGAAGGCCATCAGGTTGCGCAGGCGCAGCGCATGGTCGACCAGCTCGGCCAGTTCCTGGCTGCCGCGCGCCCCACCCTGGGTTTCCAGGATACGCCCGGCGGTGCCGGCTTCCACCAGGTAGCGATCAAGCGCGGCGTTGTCCTTGAGATAGACTTCGCTGCGCCCCTTGGCGACCTTGTAGAGCGGCGGCTGGGCGATGAAGAGGTGCCCGGCACGAATGATGTCGGGCATCTGGCGGTGGAAGAAAGTGAGCAGCAGCGTGCGGATGTGCGCGCCGTCGACGTCGGCGTCGGTCATGATCACGATCTTGTGATAGCGCAGCTTTTCCAGGTTGAATTCATCGCGGATGCCGGTGCCCATCGCCTGGATCAGCGTGCCGACTTCGCGCGAGGAGATGATGCGATCGAACCGCGCGCGCTCGACGTTGAGGATCTTGCCGCGCAGGGGCAGGATCGCCTGGGTCTTGCGATCGCGGCCCTGCTTGGCACTGCCACCGGCCGAGTCCCCTTCGACCAGGAACAGTTCGCACTTGCTGGCGTCACGCTCCTGGCAATCGGCCAGCTTGCCCGGCAGGCTGGCGATATCCATCGCCCCCTTGCGGCGGGTCAGTTCGCGGGCACGGCGCGCCGCTTCGCGCGCGGCGGCGGCGTCGATCACCTTGGCGATCACGGCCTTGGCATGGGCGGGGTTTTCCTCCAGCCATTCGCTCATCTTGTCGGCCATCAGGCTTTCGAGCGGCTGGCGCACTTCGGAGGAAACCAGCTTGTCCTTGGTCTGGCTGGAAAACTTGGGGTCAGGCAGCTTGACCGACACGATCGCGGTCAGCCCTTCGCGCATGTCGTCACCCGACAGCGAGACCTTTTCCTTCTTGAGCAGGCCCGAGCGATCGGCATAGCCGTTGAGCGTGCGCGTGAGCGCAGCGCGGAACGCGGCAAGGTGCGTGCCGCCATCGCGCTGCGGGATGTTGTTGGTGAAGCACAGCACGTTTTCGTAGTAGCTGTCGTTCCATTCCAGCGACACGTCGATGCCGATGCCGTCGCGCATCGCCGAAATCGCGATCGGTTCGGGGATCAGCGCCTGCTTGTTGCGATCGAGGTATTTCACGAAGGCCGCGATGCCGCCTTCGTAGAACAGGTCGTGCTCCTTGACGTCTTCATGGCGCTTGTCGCGCAGCAGGATGCGCACGCCCGAATTGAGGAAGGCCAGTTCACGATAGCGGTGCTCGAGCTTGTCGAAATCGAACTCAGTCACGTTCTTGAAGGTTTCGTGGCTGGCCGAGAAGGTCACGCGCGTGCCCTTCTTGGGCTTGCCATTGTCCGCCACCGGGGCCGGCCCCGTCACCTTGAGCGGCGCCACGGCATCGCCATGGGCAAACTTCATCCAGTGTTCCTGGCCATCGCGCCAGATCGTCAGCTCCAGCCATTCCGACAGCGCATTGACCACCGAGACGCCCACGCCGTGCAGGCCGCCCGACACCTTGTAGGCGTTGTCGTCCGACGTGTTCTCGAACTTCCCACCCGCGTGGAGCTGGGTCATGATCACTTCGGCGGCCGAAACGCCTTCTTCGGAGTGGATATCGGTGGGAATGCCGCGCCCGTTGTCCTCGACCGAGACCGAGCCATCGGGGTTCAGTTCAATCAGGACAAGGTCGCAATGCCCGGCCAGCGCCTCGTCGATGGCGTTGTCCGACACTTCGAAGACCATGTGATGCAGGCCCGAGCCATCGTCGGTGTCGCCGATGTACATGCCGGGACGCTTGCGCACGGCATCAAGGCCCTTGAGGACCTTGATCGAGTCGGCGCCATAGGAATTGGTGTTCGGAGTATTTTCGTTGGTGCTGGCCATAGTCTTGCACATAGGCACTTTGCCCGCAAAACCCAAGCGAATTGGCCCTGTTTTGCACAGCCCCACGGCGACCTGTGCCAAGCCCCTTGCATGCCCTGCGCCATGCGGCATGTTGCGCGCAACGTATCGGAAAAGGGGGCAATCCTTTGATCACTCGCAGCGTCGTTTCGACCCTCGCCCTGGCGGCGATGGCCATCGCCAGCAATGCCCAGGCCGCACCCACCGCGCCAGACACTGGCGAGGCGCAGTTCCGCAGCATTTACAAGGAGCTGGTCGAGACCAACACCACCGTCAGCAGCGGCTCGTGCACCCTGGCGGCAGAGCGCATGGCGGCGCATCTCAAGGCGGCCGGCTATGCCGACAGCCAGCTGACGCTGTTTTCCACGCCCGAACATCCCAAGGACGGCGGGCTGGTGGCAGTGCTGCCCGGCACCTCGAAAACCGCCAAGCCGATCCTGCTGCTCGCCCACCTCGACGTGGTCGAGGCCAAGCGCGCCGATTGGGAGCGCGATCCTTTCACCCTGATCGAGGAAGGCGGCTATTTCTATGGCCGCGGCACCGCCGATGATAAATCGATGGCGGCGATCTGGGTGGACACCATGGCGCGCCTCAAGGCGGGCAAGCCGCTCAAGCGCACGGTGAAGATGGCGCTGACCTGCGGCGAGGAAACCACCTGGGCGTTCAACGGCGCGCAGTGGCTGGCCCAGAACAAGCGCGACCTGATCGATGCCGAGTTTGCCCTTAACGAAGGCGGCGGCGGTGATACCGATGGCAAGGGCCTGTCGGAAGGCGGCAAGCTGGTCAACCAGTCCATCCAGGTGGGCGAAAAGGCGGTGCAGAACTATCGCCTGGAAACCCGCAATCCTGGCGGCCACAGTTCCATCCCCGTGCGCGAGAACGCGATTTACGAGCTGGCCGATGCACTGGCCCGGCTGCGCGACCATGAATTTCCCACCGAGATGAGCGACACGACCCGCGCGTTCTTTGCCAAGGCCGGCGCGGCGCGCGGCGATGCCATGGGCAAGGCGATGCAGGTGCTGGCCAGCAACCCGATCGGCAGCCCGGCCTTTGCCGAGGCGGAAAAGCTGGTGAATACCGACCGCACCTATCATTCCAAGCTGCGCACCACCTGCGTGGCGACGTTGCTGGACGGCGGCCATGCCAACAACGCCCTGCCCCAGCGCGCCGGGGCCAACGTCAACTGCCGGATCTTCCCCGGCCATTCGGTGGAGGAAATCCAGGCCGCGCTGCAAAAGGTGGTGGCCGATCCCGGCGTGACCGTCAGCCTGGTGCCGCCGCAGCGGCCGCTGGCCAAGGCGCCCGCACTCGATCCCAAGATCATCGGCCCGATGGAGAAGCTTTCCGCGCAGTATTTCCCCGCCGTGCCGGTGGTGCCCGACATGTCCACCGGGGCGACCGACGGGATCTTCCTGGAGGCCGTGGGCATCCCGACCTATGGCGTTCCCGGCCCCTGGGGCAACCCCGACGGCAACGGCGTGCATGGCCTTAACGAGCGGATCGAGGTCAGGTCGCTGCTGACCGGGCGCGCCTATCTCTATGACCTGGTGAACGCCTACGCCCGGTGACCGGCGGGGTGTTGACAAGCTGTGGATAAAGTCCGGCTGCCCTTTTGGTGCGGCAGCCGGGCCTTGACCGGAACAGCACAAAGGTGTTCGTTGTGTCCATGCGTCATGAAGCGGTCATGCCTGTCCTTCATGCCTCGCCCCGAGCGAGGCGGAAGCCGATTTGGCACAGGAGCGCGAGCGGAGCATGCTTCACCAGGCGCTGATCGAGCGGGCGGCTGCGGCCAGGCCCCATAGCGGCGATAGCGCCGCGACGCCGCGTTTGCTGGCATCCAACCGTCATCTCGACAATTGCCCGGCGCTGGTGCTGAACGCCGATTACACGCCGCTCAGTTATTACCCGCTCAGCCTGTGGCCATGGCAAACCGCGATCAAGGCGGTGTTCCTGGAACGGGTGGATATCATCGCCACCTATGACCGCGCGGTGCACAGCCCGTCGCTGGACATGAAGATCCCTTCGGTGATCGCGCTGCGGCAATATGTGAAGCCCAGCGAGTTTCCCGCCTTCACCCGCTTCAACCTGTTCCTGCGCGATCGCTTCGTGTGCCAGTATTGCGGCAGCGGGGAAAACCTCACGTTCGACCACGTGATCCCGCGTCGGCTGGGCGGACGCACCACCTGGGAAAACGTCACCACCGCCTGCGCGCCCTGCAACATGACCAAGGGTGGCCGCACCCCGGCCCAGGCGCACATGCGCCTGATGGAAGAACCGATCCGGCCCACGACCTGGCAATTGCAGGAAAAGGGCCGCGCCTTCCCCCCCGGGCACCTGCACGAAAGCTGGCGGGATTGGCTCTATTGGGACGTCGAGCTGGAAAGCTAGGGCTTGCGCGGATTCAGGCCGTGCGCCGGGCGCCTTTGAGGAACAGGACCAGCGCCACCAGTGCAATGACGGAGGCGACGAGCATCGGCATGGTGGGCAGATCGATCAGCGCACCCGGGCCGCTGAACCGTGCGAGGGTCTGCGCATAGAGCGGCGGCCCGATGATCTGCGCGATCGAGCCGATCGATTGCACCGCCCCTTGCAGTTCACCCTGGCTGCGCGCATCGACCGCGCGGCTGTTCATGGCCGAGATCGAGGGCTGCACGGCGCCCTGGAACGCCCCGACCGCAATGGCGAGGTAGACCTGCCAGACCTGGTGCGCCAGGCAGTATAGCACGGACGAGATGGCGAGCGAGGCCACGCCCATGATCACGGCGCGCCGCTCCCCCAGCCGGGGCAAGAGATAGCGCATGCCCAGCCCCTGGAACAACGCGGCGCTCAATCCGACGACGGCCAGGGCAAGGCCCACCGCCTTGGTCGAAAACCCATAGGCGGCAATCGCCATGTAGGTCCAGATCGCGGGATAGACCACGTTGGCCAGCTGCCAGGCACCGAGCGCGGCAACGAACCACAACACGCGGGCGCTTTGCCCCTTGAGCGCGCGCAGGCTGGACAGCGCGTTGGCGCGGCGCCAGTCGAACGGCCGGCGATGATCGGCGTCGAGCGATTCCCGCAAGGTGAACAGCCCGAACAGGAAATTGGCAAAGCTGAGCCCGGCCGCCGCCATGAACGGCACGCGCGGCCCCAGCGTGCCAAGCAACCCGCCCAGCGCCGGCCCGGCCACGAAGCCGATGCCAAAGGCCATGCCCATCAGGCCAAAGCTGGCCGCGCGCTTTTCCGGCGGGGTGACATCGGCGATATAGGCATAGGCGGCCGAGAAGCTGGCACCAGTGACACCGGCGATGATCCGCCCGGCTACCAGCCAGCTCATCGCCGGAGCGAAGGCCTGGAGCAGATAGTCGAGGCCCAGGGCAAAGACCGCCGCCAGGAGAACCGGCCGCCGGCCGAAGCGATCGGACAGGTTGCCGATCACCGGGGCGAACACGAACTGCATCACCGCATAGCCCGCGCCCAGCCAGCCGGCATATTCGGCCGCCTGGGTGATCGAAACCCGGGCGAGGTGCATGATCAGCCCGGGAAACACCGGAATGACGATGCCAAAGCCAAGCATGTCGAGCAGCACGATGGCAAAGACAAAGCTCAGCGAAGCGCGATGCGTCATGAAATCCCCCCGGGCCTAAGCTATCTGGCCGCTGCTCTCTGGTCCGTGCCCTGCCCCAAGCGGCGGATCAGCGCCGGTTCAGTGCGGCTTCGCTTTCTTCCAGCAGCTGGGCCATGATCGTGGCCACCGGCTCTTCCTTGGTGACCATGCCCACGGACTGGCCGGCCATGACCGAGCCGCGTTCCACATCGCCATCGATTACCGCGCGGCGCAGTGCGCCGGCCCAGAAGTGTTCGATTTCAAGCTGGGCGGCCGCCATGTCGAGTTCGCCGGCGTCCAGCTTGTGCGCCACTTCGATCTGCTTGGCGGTGAATTCCTCGGTGCCCTTGTTCTTGAGCGCGCGCACCGGAATGACCGGCAGGCGCGGATCGACCTGGACCGAGGCGACGGCATCGCGCGCGTTGCCACGGAAGAACGCCGCCTTGAACGCGGGATGGGCGATCGATTCGCTGGCACAGGCAAACCGGGTGCCGAGCTGCACGCCGGCCGCACCCATTTCGAGGTACGAGGCAATCGCTTCGCCCCGGCCGATGCCGCCCGCCACGAAGACCAGGTGATCGGCCGCGAGGGCAGGCAGGAACTCCTGCGCCAGCACCGAGGTCGACACCGGGCCGATGTGGCCGCCCGCTTCGCTGCCCTCGATCACCAGCGCATCGGCGCCCGACCGGAACAGCTTCTTGGCAAGGGCGATCGTGGGGGCAAAGACGATGACCTTGGCGCCAAAGGCCTTGATCGCCTCGACACTGCCCTTGGGCGGAATGCCGCCGGCCAGCACGACGTGGCCAACGCCATGCTTTTCACACACGGCGATCAGATCGAACAGCAGCGGGTGCATGGTGATCAGGTTCACGCCGAACGGCTTGGCGGTGAGCGCCTTGGTCCCGGCGATTTCGGCATCGAGCAGTTCGGGCGTCATCGCGCCACAGGCAATCACGCCAAAGCCGCCGGCGTTGCTGATCGCGGCCACCAGGTTCCGTTCCGAAACCCAGCTCATCGCACCGCACAGGATCGCGTGCTCGGTGCCCAGGAAGGCAGCGCCGCGCGCCATCAGCGCGGAAGTCTTGGGAGTGGCCGTCATGTGTGAAAAATCGCCCTGTCTGCGATGGAGAAAGTGCCCGCGCTTTACGGTGCCGGAACCGGCCGGGCAAGGGGGAAGCGGCAACACAAATCGGCATTTCAACTTACTCTGGCCGCTTTAATCCATTTAGCCGATCAAAGCAGGCTGGCTAAAGCTGCGGACGACGAATTTCCGCCAAGGAGAGCCAAGCCATGTCCGCCCCCTCAAAGTGCCCGTTCCATGAAGGCACCAGCGCCGCAGCGATCGTGCAGAGCCAGACCAACCAGATGTGGTGGCCCAACCGGCTCGATCTGGGCATCCTGCGCCAGCACTCGCGCCTGAGCGATCCGATGCCCCACGGGCATGACTATCGCGCGGCGTTCCGCCGGCTCGATCTGGACGCGGTGAAAGCCGATATCGCGGCGCTGATGACCACGTCGCAGGATTGGTGGCCCGCCGACTATGGCCACTATGGCCCACTGTTCATCCGCATGGCCTGGCACAGCGCGGGCACCTATCGCACATTCGACGGTCGCGGTGGCGCCTCTTCCGGCACGCAGCGCTTTGCCCCGCTCAATTCCTGGCCCGACAACGTCAACCTCGACAAGGCGCGCCTGCTGTTGTGGCCGGTCAAGCAGAAGTATGGCGCCGGCCTGAGCTGGGCCGATCTGATGGTGCTGGCCGGCAACTGCGCGCTGGAAGCGATGGGTCTGCCCACCGTCGGCTTTGGCGGCGGCCGTGAAGACGTATGGGAAAGCGAGGCCGATATCTATTGGGGCGCGGAAAGCCAGTGGCTGGCCGATGCGCGCTACAGCGGCGATCGCCAACTGGAAGAGCCGCTGGCCGCAGTGCAGATGGGCCTGATCTACGTGAACCCGGAAGGGCCCAATGGCGAACCCGATCCACTGGGTTCGGCGCGCGATATCCGCGAAACCTTTGCCCGCATGGCGATGAATGACGAGGAAACCGTGGCGCTGATCGCTGGCGGCCACACCTTTGGCAAGGCCCATGGCGCCGGTGACGCGGCCGCGATCGGCGCCGCCCCGGAAGGCGCGGATATCCTGGCGCAGGGGCTGGGCTGGATCAGCACGCACGGCAGCGGCGCTGGCGTGGATGCGATCACCAGCGGCCTTGAAGGTGCCTGGACGACCAACCCGATCGCCTGGGACAACGGCTATTTCGATGCGCTGTTCGGCTACGACTGGGAATTGACCGTCAGCCCGGCCGGCGCGCACCAGTGGAAGCCCAAGGGCGATGCCGGCGCGGGGACGGTGCCCGATGCCCACGACGCGGCGCGCCGGCACCAGCCGATGATGTTCACCAGCGATATCGCGTTGATCACCGATCCGGCTTATCTTGCCATTTCCAAGGACTTCCACGCCAATCCGGACAAGTTTGCCCGCGCCTTTGCCGAGGCGTGGTTCAAGCTGACCCATCGCGACATGGGGCCCCAGGCGCGCTATCTGGGCAAGGACGTGCCGGACGCTCCGCGCATCTGGATGGACCCGGTGCCGGCCGTGGATCATCCCCCGGTAACGCCGGCCGATATCGACACGCTCAAGGCGCGGGTGCTCAATAGCGGGCTGTCGGTGGCTGACCTGGTCAAGACGGCGTGGGCCAGCGCCTCCACCTTCCGCCAGTCGGACAAGCGCGGCGGTGCCAATGGCGCGCGCATCGCGCTGGCTCCGCAAAAGGATTGGGCGGTGAACGAGCCGGCCGAACTGGCCCGCGTGCTCGACGTGCTGCGCACGATCAAGGCCGCGTTCGATGCCCAGGCCGACGGTGGCCGCACGATAAGCTTGGCGGATCTCATCGTGCTGGCCGGCAATGCCGGGGTGGAAGCGGCGGCGCGCGCGGCGGGACACGACGTCTCGGTGCCGTTCACCCCCGGCCGCACCGATGCCACCGATGCGCAGACCGACGCGGCCAGCTTTGCCGTGCTGGAACCCCGGCATGATGGCTTTCGCAACTATGCCGCCGGCCCGCACCGCCGCAGCCAGGAAGAACTGCTGGTAGACCGCGCGCAACTGCTGGGCCTGACTGCGCCCGAAATGACCGTGCTGGTTGGCGGGCTGCGCGTGCTGGGCGCCAACCATGGCGGCAGCACGCTGGGCCAGTTCACCGATCGCGTGGGGCTGCTGACCAATGACTTCTTCCGCAACCTGCTAGCGGCTACCACGGCCATGCGCTGGCAGGAAAGCGGGGATGGCGTGTTCACCGCGTTCGATCGCAAGTCCGGCGAGGCCCGCTATGGCGCCACGCGCGTGGACCTGATCTTTGGCGCCAACTCGGAATTGCGCGCCCTGGCCGAGGCCTATGCCACCGATGACGCGGAAAAGCCGTTCGTCGATGCCTTTGTCGCGGCTTGGGCCAAGGTCATGGACGCTGATCGTTTCGACCTGATGGCCTGACAAGGTTGGCAAGAAAGCGGCACCATTCCCTTTGGCCGCCGCTTTCAAGCTTACCGCCCCGCCTTTTTCCGGTATCCCCAGCCGGAAGGAGGCGGGGCTTTTGATGTTCGCGTGGCAGTTTCAGGTTTGCCGTTTTCAGGCTTGCGGGGCACCGGCGGCGCCCTTCCCCCGTTGCCACGGGATGCAGCGCTTGCCCTGCCCATGCTGAAAGCCACGCTGGAAATCGTACTGTTCCTGCTGTCAGGCATAGCCATGGCCGCCGCGAAAGTGGCGGCACTGGCGGCGGCCGCTCTGGCCGTGCCGGTGGCGGGCGTGCTGCTGTGGCGCAAGCGGCGGAAATAGCGGTATAGCTTTAGCAATTAAGCAAAAAATGGAAAGAAAGCTCAGCCAGCAACAATTCGCTGCGGTGGCCCTATGCAGCCAGCAAGGCCGTGATGCGCGCGGCGGCGTGGCCGTCGCCGAAGGGGTTGTGGGCGCGGGCCATCGCGGCATAGGCGGCGGGGTCGTCGAGCAGGGCGCTGGCCTCGGCCACGATGCGCGCTGCATCGGTGCCCACCAGGCGGGCCGTGCCGGCAGCGACGCCTTCGGGCCGCTCGGTGGTTTCGCGCATTACCAGTACGGGCTTGCCCAGCGCCGGGGCTTCTTCCTGCACGCCGCCGCTGTCGGTCAGCATGATCTCGCTGATCGCCAGGAGGCGGGCGAAATGGGGATAATCGAGCGGCTCGATCAGGGCGACGTTGGGCAGGCCGGCAAGGGCTGCATCCATCACCGCGCGCACGTTGGGATTGGGGTGCACCGGAAAGATCAGGGCAACGTCGGGCCGGGCCGCCAGGGTGCGGATCGCCTGGGCAATCGCCTCGAGCCCGCCGCCGAAGTTTTCACGGCGGTGGCTGGTCACGCCAATCAGGCGCTTGCCGGCAAAGCGGCTTTCCAGGGCAGCGAGGCCGCCGGCCAGTTCCGGCTCTGCCGCGATCCGGGCGGTAACCCAGTGCAGCGCATCGATCACGGTGTTGCCAGTGACGTGGATCGTGGCGGGATCGACATTTTCGGCGCGCAGCGCGTCTGCCGCCGTGGGCGTGGGCGCAAAATGCAGCGCGGCGATGGTGCCGATGATCTTGCGGTTCACCTCTTCGGGCCAGGGGTGATAGATATTGTGGCTGCGCAGGCCCGCCTCGACATGGGCCACTGCGATCTTGCGATAATAGGCCGCCAGGGCTCCCGCCATCGCCGTGGCAGTATCGCCCTGAACGACCACCCAATCGGGCTTTTCCGCGTCCATCACCTTGCCGATTTCGGTCAGCAGTGCGGCGGTGAGGCCATCGAGCGTCTGGTTGGGGCGCATCAGATCGAGATCGTGATCGGGCGTGATGCCGGCAATCGCCAGCACCTGGTCGAGCATGCCGCGGTGCTGTGCGGTGACGCAGGTCACCACGCGAAAGCGCGGATCGGCGCGCAGGGCGTGCACCACGGGAAACATCTTGATGGCCTCGGGCCGGGTGCCGAAGACGAGGAGGATGGTTTTGGGCGCAGGCTGGGTCATGTTGCTGCGCTTTATAGGGCGAATCTTAAGCGCCGGATAAGGGGCGCCGCTTAAGGAAAATATCGGATCTGGAGTTGCTTGGCCAAGCCGCATGCCCATGGCACGGCGCGCCCGCCCCGGCGCGTAGCCAGGGCGGGCCAGGATGGCCGCATGTGGCTCAGGCCTTGAGCAGGTCGGGCAGCTTGCCACTCATGCCGCGCGCCTCGTCCATGAACCAGCGCTTGAGCGTGGGAAGGCGCTGCACCCCGGCCATGCCGAAGCGGCGCACCATGCTGGGCAGGCGCCCGCGCAGGCCGAACAGGCGGGTGAGCACATCGGTGGCGGCGGCGACCATAAAGGTGTCGGCCGCGCGCCAGCGTTCATAGCGCGCAAGCAGTTGCGCATCGCCCGGCTCGAGACCCAGCCGCGCGCCTTCGGCCAAGACCTCTACCAGCGCGGCGACATCGCGCAGCCCCACGTTGAGGCCCTGGCCGGCGATCGGATGCATGCCGTGCGCGGCATCGCCAACCAGCGCCAGGCGGTGATCGACGATCTTGGCAGTATGGTGGAAGTTGAGCGGATAGGACGAGCGCGGCCCATTGAGCGCGATCTTGCCGAAGATGCCGCCCATGCGCTTGTCCACCTCGGCGAGGAAAGCAGCTTCGCCCAGGGCGAGAACCCCGGCCGCATCCTTTTCCGCCACGGTCCAGACCAGCGCGCTGCGGTGGGTGCCATCGGCCTCGTCCAGCAGGGGCAGCAGGGCAAAGGGACCGGCGGGATAGAAGATTTCCCAGGCGGTGTTTTCGTGGCTGCGTTCGTGGGTCAGGCCGGCGATGATCGCGCGATGGCCATAGTCCCAGCGCGCCGGGGTAAAACCGGCTTCATCGCGCGTGGGGCTGCGGCGCCCTTCGGCCGCGACGAGCAGGCTGCCCTTGAGCAGGCGGCCATCGGCAAGGGTGACAGACACCCCATGATCGCCGCGTTCGCGCGTGGCGACCTGGGTATTGGGCAGGAACGTGATCAGGCTTTCGCGCGCGGCAGCATCATACATCGCCACGCGCAGATCGCGGTTGGCATACATGCGCCCCAGCGAGCCGTCTTCCGCCCCGGGACGGAAATCGATGCGCCCGGGCTTCATGCTGTCGGTGACGGCGATGGCATCGATCGGGCAGCCCTTGGGGGCCAGCGCCTCTGCCATGCCGAGGTTGGTATAGAGATTCCAACTGGCGGTAGAGATGGCCGAGGCGCGCCCATCGAACCCGGCGGCGGTTTGCGCCGCCGGATCGGAGGAATCGACCACCAGGCTGGACAGGCCCTGCTTGGCGAGGCCGATCGCCAGCGTCATGCCGACAAGGCCGCCGCCCAGGATCACCACGTCGCCCGAAAGGGCCTGCTCTGCCGCCACGTCGTTCATCACTTCACTCCACAGGTGCTGCCCGGCCCCGGATCGAGATCAAGGCAACGACCGTCATAGGCGCCTTGCGGCACCGGCAAATTGATCCATGCCGAAAGGGTGGGGGCAATGTCCACTGTTTCAACGGGCGAAGGCTGTTCAAACCCGGTCATGCCCTTGCGCCAGAACAGGATCGGCACGCGGCGGTCGTAATCCCATGGCGAACCGTGGGTGGCGACATAGCCCGGCCCGGGTTGCGGCAGCGCCATGACCCCGCGCTTGAGCATCACCACGAAATCGCCCGAGCGCGGGCCATAGAACGAGGCGCGGGCGCGCTGGATCAGGCTCCAGGTTTCGGGCGAGCCGGACGGCATCGGCGTGGCGGCGATTTCAGGGGCGGTAAACACCGCGGCGACCTGCGGATGGGCCAGCAGGATGGCGCGGGCGGTGTCCACCACGGTGGTCTTTTCGGCATCGGGCAGCGTGGCATCGACCCAGAAATCGCCGGCGGTACCATCGCCCAGGATCAGGCCCTTGGCCGGCAGGCCAAGCTTGGCCGCGACCTGTTCGCTCAAGGCCTTGGGCGACAGCGCCAGTTCGGCGCGGGCGACCTGCGGCATCGCTTCGCGGTTCTGCCGCTCGGGCAGGTCAAAACCGCCGTGGTCCGCCGAAAGCACCACGCCATAATCGATGCCGCGCGCATCGAGCGCAGCAAAGAACGCGCCCAGCGCCTGGTCAACAGTGGCGAGCTGGATGCACATTTCCGGCCCCTGCGTGCCGGTGCTGTGGCCCACGTAATCGGTTGCCGAAAGGCTGACGGCGAGCATGTCGGGCGCCGGGCCCTTGCCCAGCTTCATCGCATCCACCAGCTTGAGCGCGAGATCGAGCGTCGCCTGATCGAGGCGGGGCGAGGCGCGGAATGCCGTGGTATCGCCCGCAGCCAGGGCGAAGTGCCCGGTGCCGACCGTGGCGCTGCCAGCCTGCACCGCACCTTCGCGCGCCGCGCAGAACGCCGGCAGGGGCAGCGCCGGGGCGCCCTTGGCGAGGAGCTTGGCCACGGTGGCATTTTCCTGCGCGGCGGCAGGAACGCCGGCCCGCCCGTCGAGCGTGACGAAGCCGTTGTTCTTCCACCACCACACCTGGTCGATCACATGGCCGCCCATCATCAGCGCGGCGCGGTCCTTGCCCGAAACCGCCACGTTGCGCGCGGCCGGCCACTGCTGCTTCATCCGC
>NZ_KE148466.1:17493-18708 GCF_000410615.1 Novosphingobium sp. B-7
ACCCCGCCCCGCTGGCCAGCCGTGCCAGGCCGCCGGTGAAGTGGCTGCGATATTCGGCAAAGAGATCGGCCGAGAACTGGTCCATCGCCAGCGCGATCACCAGGCGCGGTGGCGTGGTGACTGCGGCACTGGGCGCCGGGGCAGCAGGCACTGGGGCAGCAGGCAGGGGCTGCGGCGCTGGCGGCGCGGCCATGGCAGCCGGCGCGGCAACGAGGCTGGCTGTAGCAAGGGCGACGAGGGCGGAAGTCAGGACCGGTTTGTTTCGCATGAACGTACCTCAACGGAATGCCTGCGGCCTTGTCCATCCCGCCCTTGGGGTATTCACCAAGAGGCGTTCTGGACGGCGCCGGCCATGTGCCTTACATCGCGCGGGCGTTAGACTGATCTTTCGCGCCGGAAACGGAGAGCGTGTGCCCCTGTTGCAGCGATTCTGGAAGAGCATGACGGGCGCCCTGGCGCAACTGACCCCGCCATTGCGCGCAATTGTTGCAGTCTTGTGGCTCTTGCCGATGGCCCTGCTCGGCGCCCAGCCGCTCCAGGCCCAGGATCAAGGCGGCAGCGTTCCGCATATCCGCGCCACGCTCTTGGCAGAAGGGCCCGCCCAGCCGGGCCAGACCGTGACCATGGCGGTGCTGATGCAGCCAGAGGCGGGCTGGCACGGCTATTGGACCAATCCGGGTGACGCTGGCCTGCCGCTGTCGCTCGACTGGACCCTGCCGGCCGGAGCCAAGGCCGGCGACCTGCAGTTTCCCGTGCCGCAGACCCTGGTCCTCCAGGGCCTGATGAACCATGTCTATGAAAAGGCCTACGCCGTGCTGGTGCCGGTGACGGTGCCGGCCGATGCGCGGCCGGGCAGCACCTTGCCGATCAGCGCCAAGGCGCAATGGCTTGCCTGCACCAACCAGATCTGCGTGCCCGAGCGCGCCAGCCTGATGGGCACGATTGCCGTGGGCGATGGCCCCAAGGACGCCCGCTTTGCCGCGTGGCGCGCCGCGCTGCCGGCGCGGCTCGACCAGCAGGGCAAGTTCGAGGCAACGCCCACCGGCCTTGCGCTCGCCATCCCCTTCCCCGCCACGGCGCGCATCGCCGATCCGCACTTCTTCATCGCCGGCCAGGGCATGATCGACTATGCCGCGCCCCAGGCCTTTGCCCGGCAAGGCGATTGGCTGATCATCACCCTGGCGCGGGCCAAGGGTGCGATGGCCGAGCACCCGC
>NZ_KE148467.1:0-1077 GCF_000410615.1 Novosphingobium sp. B-7
GACCCGGGCGCGGGTGACGTGGCCGCCGCGATCCGCGCGCTGCTGCCCGATGGCGTGGATTTCGCCGTGGAAAGCAGCGGCCGGGCGGCGGTGATGGAAACAGCATTGGCGAGCCTCGCCAGCCGGGGCGCGCTGGGCCTGGTCGGCGTGCCGCCGCGCGCCGAAGATGCCCTGGCGATCAACATTGCCGGCATGATCACGTTCGGCCATCGCGTGATCGGGATTATCGAGGGGGACAGCGACCTGCAGGGCTTCATCCCCGAACTCGTCGCGCTTTATCGCGCCGGGCATTTCCCGTTCGATCGGCTGATCAAGACCTATCCCCTGGCGCAGATCAACGAGGCCGTTGCCGCGCAGCATCGCGGTGAATGCGTCAAGGCGGGGGTGATCCCCTAACCCTACGGCGCTCTAACCCTGGGGCGGCGCCTCGCGCAGCAAGGGGACCAGCACGTTGTTGAGATCATCGAGATCGAAGGCGCCGGCCTTGGCATAGCGCACCACGCCGGCGCGATCGATCACGAAGTTGGTCGGCACGCCGGTGAGTGGGGCATAGGGCCCCTTGAGCGTGCGCACCGCCGGAATGTGCATGACCGCAAACAGCTTTTTCAGCTGGTAATTGGGCAGTGAATCCTCGGTCGTCACGGCAAACACGCGCAACCCGTGCTTTTGCTGCAGGGCATAATATTGATCGAGCAGTGGCAGTTCCGCCTTGCACGGGCCGCACCAGGTGGCCCAGAAATTGAGGACCACGACCTGGCCTTTGAGATCGGCGAGCGACAGCTTGGTGCCATCGATCAGGCGCAGGTCAAACGGCGGGGCGGGCTGGCCGACCACGGGGTCTTTGGCCAGTGCCGGCGCGGTTGGCGCAAACGCCGTGGCGGCAAGCAGCGCGGCGGCGCCAGCCATCGCCAGGCGGCGCGGAACGGCAAAGCGGATCGGCATCATCTCGGTTCCTGTCGGTGCGCGCGGTGCCGGTGCCCCCGGTCGCCCGCGCAGACTGTCACACCGGGCCGATTGTCGCCAGTCTTGCCGCTGATATTCCCACCGTTTCGGCATAAATCTCGTCCCGCGCGGATG
>NZ_KE148467.1:1282-1597 GCF_000410615.1 Novosphingobium sp. B-7
GCGCGCTCTGGCCGGGCTGCTGCCGCCGATCATGGTGGTGGAGGGCTGCCGCTTTGGCTGCGAAACGCCGGGCCAGTGCCCCGGGCCGTGCACGGGCGGCAAGACCGTGCGCCAGGCGGTCCCGTTCGTCGATCTGCCGCTGGGCGCGACCGAAGACCGCCTGCTCGGTGCGCTTGACCTGGAACGCGCGCTGCGCACGGGCGAGCGGGTCTATGAACCCGGCCTGCTGGCGCGCGCGCATCGCGGGTTTCTCTATATCGACGAGATCAACCTGCTGGAGGATCACCTCGTCGACCTGCTGCTCGACGTGGCGGC
>NZ_KE148467.1:1742-2077 GCF_000410615.1 Novosphingobium sp. B-7
GCACCCCGCGCGCGATCGATACGCGGGTGGAGATCATGCGCCGCTGCGCCGCGCACGATGCCGATGCGGCGGCGTTTGCGGCGCAGTGGGCGCAAGAGGATGACAAGGTCTTGCAACAGATCGCGCGCGGGCAGCGGCGGCTGGCGCGGATCACGGTGCCCGATGCGGTGATGACCGATGCGGCGCTGTTGTGCAGCGAACTGGGCGTGGATGGCCTGCGCGGGGAATTGACGCTGATGCGCGCCAGCCGCGCGCTGGCCGCGCTCAAAGGCGCCAAGCTGGTGCGGCGCGAGCATCTGGTGGCGGTGGCGCCGCTCGCGCTGCGCCATCGCCTG
>NZ_KE148468.1:0-339 GCF_000410615.1 Novosphingobium sp. B-7
CATGCGCAGGCGCCCGCCCAGCCAGGCCTTGCGCGCGGTGTGGCGGCGGCGCGGCACGAACAGCGTGCCACGCGTGGCGCCAAAGGCCGCAGCGATCGGCGAAACCGGCTGGCCATCGATGATCGCCAGAGCCATGCCGGCCATTTCGGCAATCTCGGCCGCCTGCAGCTTCGATGTCATGCCGCCCGATCCCAGGCCGGACGACGATCCGCCCGTGGCCATGGCATGGATTTCCGGCGTGACACCCTGCACCACCGGAATGCGCACCGCATCGGGCAGGCGCGGATCGCGGTCATACAGCCCGTCGATATCCGACAAGAGCAGCACGCCTTGCGCCGC
>NZ_KE148468.1:450-3144 GCF_000410615.1 Novosphingobium sp. B-7
CCGCCCCAGCGTGGCCGTGACGTTGAGATAGCGGCGGCGGTCTTCCAGGTCTTCCAGCGTCAGCAGGATCTGCGCCGCCGTGATGCCATGGCTGGCCAAGAGTTCGGCCCACAGGCCCGCCAGCGCGATCTGGCCAACGGAAGCACTTGCCTGGGCATCGGCCAGGCTGCCCCGCCCGCCCTTGGCCAGGCCCAGCTTGCGCGCACCCAGCGCAATCGCGCCCGAAGACACCACGATCACCTGCTGCCCGGCAGCGCGGGCGGCAGCGATTTCGGCCACCAGCCCCGTCAGCCAGGCGCGGCGCGGCTGCCCGTCCTTGCCCACCAGCAGCGCCGAGCCGACCTTGATGACAAGGCGCGGGCACACGGCAGGATCGGCGAGGTGAGACAGCTGGGCAATGCGCATGATCGGCGCGGCTTAGGCCAAATGATCGGGCAGGTGAAGGGCGCTTGAAGGAATTGTGACACGCTTTGGCGCGGGGGTGTTTTCCGCCAGGATGCGCATGGCATCGCACCACCCCCAACCCCCTCCTCTAAAGAGGATGGGGCTTTCGGTATTACTTCTCCCCCTCCTCTTCAGAGGAGGGGGTCGGGGGGTGATGCTATGCCTGACGCTCAGCCCGAAACAATCAAATCGGCGACCACGGCTTGGCGTCGGCCTCGTCTTCCACTTCGCCGGTCGGCCGCTCGGTGGTGGTGGCGGCCGGCAGGTAATCGAGCACGGCATCGAGCAGATCGTCCATGCCGCTGCCGGTCGCGCCCGAAATCGGGAACACGCGCGCGGCGCCCGCCTCGATCAGCTCGCGCGAAAAGGCGCGCACCAGTTCGGCATCGACCAGGTCGATCTTGTTGAGCGCCACCACGCGGGGCTTGTCTTCCAACCCGGCGCCATAGGCGGCCAGTTCTTCCTCGACGATCGCCAGCGCCTCGGCCGGATCGGTGCCGTGAATGTCGATCAGGTGGATCAGCACGCGGCAGCGCTCGATATGGCCCAGGAAGCGATCGCCAATGCCCGCGCCTTCGGCCGCACCCGCGATCAGACCAGGAATATCGGCCAGCACGAATTCGCGCGCGCGATGGCGCACCACGCCCAGCTGCGGCCGCGTGGTGGTAAAGGCATAATCGCCTACCTTGGCCTTGGTATTGGTGATCTGGTTGATGAAGGTGGACTTGCCGGCATTGGGCAGGCCCACCAGCCCGGCATCGGCCAGCAGCTTGAGCCGCAGCCAGACATACATCTCGTCACCCGGCCAGCCCGGCCCGCACTGGCGCGGCGCGCGGTTGGTCGAGGATTTGAACGACAGGTTGCCGCGCCCGCCGTCACCGCCGCGCAGCAGGACGACGCGCTGGCCCACTTCGGTCAGGTCGGCCAGCACGGTCTCGCGGTCATCGTCCAGCACCTGGGTGCCGAGCGGCACCTTGATCACCAGATCGTTGCCCCCCGCGCCCGTGCGGTTCTTGCCGGCGCCGCCGTGGCCGCGCTGGGCCTTGAAGTGCTGGGTATAGCGGAAATCGATCAGGGTATTGAGGCCGGTCACCGCCTCGAAAATGATGTCGCCACCCTTGCCGCCATCGCCGCCATCGGGGCCGCCATATTCGACATACTTCTCGCGCCGGAAGCTGACCGCGCCGGGGCCACCCTGCCCTGAGCGGATGAAGATCTTGGCCTGATCGAGAAAGTGCATGGCGTTGGCGTCCGGCAGTCCTGAATGGGCGCAGCCGGCGCCTTTGCAGCAAACGCCGATTGCGCCAAGGCCCGCTTTGCCCACCCGGCCCGTCGGCTGATGGCGCGTCGGAATTCAGGCTGGCAGCAGGCTGGCGAGCATGGGGACCGGAAATGGAACCGATCCGTTCAATTTTATACTGGTGGAGCCGAGGGGGATCGAACCCCTGACCTCGTCATTGCGAACGACGCGCTCTCCCAGCTGAGCTACGGCCCCGTTCCAGTATCGTCCAAAGCAGGGCCGCCTAGGCGCCCCGTGCTTCGGGAGCGCCGCCATTAGCGCAGAGCCATGGCGGCGCCAAGAGCAAAAGTGATATTTTTTAGAGCGCGCCGGTGGCCTGCGTAGTTGGTGTCCCGCTGGTCGAGTTGTCGCTGGCAACGGTCGGAATCACGATAGTGGAGCCAGGCTGGGCACCACCATATTGTGCCTGCCAGATAGCCAGATCGGTGCGATACTGGTCGTATCGGCGATAGAACGCATCGAACACGATTTCGATGTTGGGCAGGCTGCGCACCGCAAAGGCTTCGAGTTCGGCAGCGGGCACAGCGGCGCCGTCGCGCGCCACCGCCAGCGTTGCATCGCAAAAATCACCCATCGTCGCCGGAAGGGCGTAATGATTGTAAACTGCGGTCATGTACTGCTCGCGCGGGGCGATGAACTTGCTGCCGAACTTGGCCTTGAATTCCTGGTCGACAGTGCGATTGGCCTTGTCGAGCCCCTTGGCCTGCGACTTGAGGAACGTGCGATAGAGCGGCAACAGCTCGACATGGCGCGGGCCAGTGCAGTTGAGCGCGGCAACGTTGTAGGCCGAGCGCAGGTTCCAAACCATCTGCGCGGGCGTGATGTTGCGATTGACCGATTCCCGCAGGCCGGTGGCGGCCAGCGGCGGCACCGTCAGGTTGGCGCTGGCGCCATTGGGCGGCATCGGCCGCGCCGGCACGATCACGACCTTGGGCGGCGGTGGCGGGGGC
>NZ_KE148469.1:0-342 GCF_000410615.1 Novosphingobium sp. B-7
GGGCGGCCTGGGCCAGCAAGACCGGCGCCTGGCGCGGATGGCTCTGCGCGTATTGCACGATCTGCGGGTCATCGCGGCCGATATCGGCTGCACGCGGGAAGCGCCCGAAATTGGCGGCGGCGGCCTGCTGCGCCGGGGTCAGCCGCGTCAGATAGCGCAGATAGGGGGCGATGCCGGCGGCCAGTTGCGGCGGCATGGAGGCATTGGCCACCGTCACGGCCTCGTCAGGCTGGCCGGCAATGGCGAGGATGAACGTGCGCACACGCCAGGCGGCGCGATCGGACTGCGCGATCTGGGGCGCCAGCACCCGCTCGGCACCGGCGCGATCCCCACCGATCGCCA
>NZ_KE148469.1:441-772 GCF_000410615.1 Novosphingobium sp. B-7
GCGCCAGGCCGCGATCGCCGGCCATGGCGGCCTGATCGGCCCCGGCCCGCTCTGCATCATCAAAGGCGCGGATCGCGGCAACGGGATCGTTGTGGCGCAGCATTGCCTTGCCGATCTGCGCCTTAATGCGGCCATTGCCCGGTGAAACCTCGTCAGCGCGGCGCAGGAAGCCGAGCGCCGCATCCACGTCACCCAGCGCCATCGCGGCATTGCCGGCATCGAGCAGCGCATCGGCGTTGCGCGGATCGCGCGCCAGGCGGGCGAGCGCGGCATCAAGCGTCTGCCCGTCGCCGGTTGGCAGCGGCTGCACCACCGGGCGCGACACGCTGCC
>NZ_KE148470.1:0-499 GCF_000410615.1 Novosphingobium sp. B-7
CGGCGATGCCGCGCGCCTTGCCGTCGATGGCCGTGGCCAAGTCGTTCCTGCTTCATGCGCGCTTGCCGGGCTGGTGGCGGTGCAGCAGGTCAACAACGAAACCGGGGTGATCCAGCCGTTGGCGGCGGTGGCCCAGGCGGTGCGTGATGCCGGCGGCGTCTTGCTGGCCGATGCGGCGCAAGGCGCGGGCAAGCTGCCGCTGCCAGAGGCCGACCTGATCGCCATTTCGGCGCACAAGTTTGGCGGGCCGATCGGGGTGGGCGCCTTGCTGGTGCGCGATTGGGCGCTGCTCCATCCCACCGGCGGGCAGGAGCGCGGCTATCGTGCGGGCACCGAAAACCTGCCTGGCGCCCTGGCCATGGCCGCGGCGCTGGAGGCGGGGAACGCGTGGCTGGCTGATGTGCAGGGTCTGCGCGATCGGCTGGAAACCGCGCTGCTGGAAAGTGGTGCCGAGGTGATCGCGGCAGATGCGCCGCGCCTGCCCGCGATTGGTGCCTAT
>NZ_KE148470.1:509-984 GCF_000410615.1 Novosphingobium sp. B-7
GGGCAAATCGGCCACGGCGCAGCTGATCCGGTTTGACGGGATGGGCATGGCCGTTTCGGCGGGCAGTGCCTGTTCTTCCGGCTCGCTGCGCACCAGCCACGTCCTGGATGCGATGGGTGTGGCGCAGCCGAACGAAGTGATTCGCGTTTCGCTCGGTCGGGAGACCACGGTGGACGCCGTGGGCCGTTTCGTTGCTGCCTGGCGCGCGATTGCGGGGCTGGCGTGATCTACCTCGATTACCAGGCGACCACGCCGCTCGCCCCGCAAGCGCGGGCCGCGATGTTGCCGTGGCTGGCCGGCCCCGAGGACGTGCGCGCCGGCTTTGCCAATCCACACAGCCCGCACCGCCCGGGCCGCGCGGCTGCAGCGGCGGGGGAGGGGGCCCGTGCGCAAGTGGCCGCGCTGTTTCCGCCAAGCGGGCGGGTGATCTTCACCTCGGGCGCGACCGAGGCGCTCAATCTGGCCATCGCGGGCG
>NZ_KE148470.1:1207-1575 GCF_000410615.1 Novosphingobium sp. B-7
CTGGCCGCGCGGGCGCACGCCATGGGCGCGCTGTTCCTGTGCGATGCGGTGCAGGGCGCCGGCAAGCTGGCGGCGCCCGAAGGGGCCGATCTGGTCGCGATTTCGGCGCACAAGCTGCACGGGCCCAAGGGCATCGGCGCGCTTTGGGTGCGCGATGGGCTCGAACTGGCGCCTCTCGTCCATGGCGGCGGGCAGGAAGGTGGCTTGCGGTCCGGCACGCTCAGCCCGGCGCTATGCGCGGGGTTCGGTGCGGCGGCAGCGCTGTGCACCAGCCTGTGGAAAAGTGATGGACAGCATGTTGAGACGCTGTGGGAGCAGGCACTTGGCCTGTTTGCCGGATGGACGCTCAACGGCAGGGCCCCGCCGCG
>NZ_KE148470.1:1585-2996 GCF_000410615.1 Novosphingobium sp. B-7
TGGCAACCTCAACTTGCGCAAGCCGGGGCTTGATGTGGCCAGGCTGTTGTCAGAATGTCGCAATGTTGCGTTTTCTGCCGGATCGGCCTGTGCCAGCGGCTCGGGAAGGCCCAGCCATGTCTTGCGCGCCCTGGGACTTTCCGACAGGGATAGCAAAACCGCGATCCGCATCGGTTTCGGACGTTATACCACGGGTGAGGAACTGAAGGAGGCTGCTGCCGTGCTGAATGCGGCGGCGCAGATGCAGGGAGTCTAGTGCCTATGGTTCGCGTCACCTTCCTCACAGCCGATGGCCAGCGCGTGGCGGCCGAGGGCGAGGCAGGGCAACGCCTGCTGGAACTGGGCCAGAACGCCGGCATGCCGCTCGAAGGCACGTGCGAAGGCCAGATGGCCTGCTCCACCTGCCATGTCGTGGTTGCTCCCGACTGGTTCGACCGCCTGATGCAAGCCAGCGAGGACGAGGAAGACATGCTCGACCTTGCCGTCGGGGTCACCCGCACCAGCCGCCTCGCCTGCCAGATCGTGCTTGACCCCGCGCTGGACGGCCTGGAAGTGCGCGTGCCGGCAGAGGCCCGGGATATGCAGCCGCGCTGAGACGCTCCTCCTACACATTCGTCATGCCGAACTCGTTTCGGCATCCGGCTCGCTCATTACTGGTGGGTTTGTAGCACAGCGTGAGGCTGCGGCCTGGACCCTGAAACGAGTTCAGGGTGACGGTGGGAGAAAGCCCGCTGTGCATATTGGCAAATACTGATGTAAATTTCGCGCAGAGGCGCAGAGGATAAGATTTTCTCTGCGTCTCAGCGCCTCTGCGCGAATTCGATTTTGCGGAGCGTCTGAATAGGATGGCGCCCGGCATATTCCCCTCAATCCCCCGCCACCAGCGCGCTGATATGCCAATCATCACCCTTGCGTTCGGCGATGATCCGGCGGGCGAGCAGGCTGCGCAGGCGGGCGGTTTCGATCCAGCCCTTGCGTTGCGGCTTGCCGGTGATCACGGCGGTGTAGCGCGCGGCGGGATTGTAGGAAGGGCTCGTGGCAATGGTGACAAGCGACCAGTCCAGCTTGTCCACTTCCGGTGCCGTGTCGCTGGGCTTGGCGCGAAGTGGCACGCCTTGCCCGGTGACCAGCATCGTCATGCCCGGATCGACCTCATCAGGCACGTTCCAGAAGAACCACGGCATGACCACCAGATCGCCCTGCACGGCGCAGCCCAGCGGCAGGATGCGCGCGAGATCGGCCCATATGGCGGCGCCGGCCGGCGCGGCCAGCCGCTTTTGCAGTTGGGCCGGGCCATGGCCGCCGCCATAATCGAGCGTCACATCGGGGGATGAAAGTGCGGCGAGGGCGGCAGCGTCGCGCGCCTTGACGGCGGCGGCAAGGCGCGTGGCAAAGGCGCTCCAGCCCGGCA
>NZ_APCQ01000470.1:0-4740 GCF_000410615.1 Novosphingobium sp. B-7
AGGGCGCAGGCCAGCGCGACCAGCGCCAGCGGCGCGTGCCGCTGCCGGTGGCGGTTCGGCATTGTGCCAGGCTGGCGCGTGCCTGGGCCGTGGTGCAAGGGCCGCTGGCATTGGCCGTGTCCAGCGGGTTTCCGGCAAGGTCGGTGGTCTGCGCGGCGTTGACCGGCGTGGCCGGCCCGGCGGGAATGCCGTTGTCCTGGCTCTGCCCCGCCGTGGCGGCGTCTCGGTGTTGCCCAGAGTGTGCCATCGATCATCGCCTGTTGCGTGGTGTTACCGGCAAGGCAGGTGCCTGATGCCCGCCAAACCGCCGATGGCGGGCAGATTACGGCTGGGTTATCCGCCTGTCAGTCCCGTAGGCGCAGCCATCACCATGGGTGGATATACCCGCCGCCTGAATCGTGTTACCCGCGCCATGCCCATGACTGCACAGATCGAACCCTTTCACGCCATTGCCGTTTCCACCCTGGCGCACCGTATCGCCGCCGACGCGGCTGCGGCCGGCCGGCCGGTGATCCACATGGAATTCGGCCAGCCGTCCACCAGCGCGCCCGCGGCCGCGATTGCCCGTGCCCACCACGTGCTGGATACCCAGGCGCAGGGCTATTGGGAAAGCCAGGCGCTGAAAGAGCGCATTGCCCGGCATTACCACGAAACCGCCGGCGTCACGGTCGATCCGTCGCAGGTGGTGCTGACCTGTGGTGCCTCGCCGGCACTGGTCATGGCGCTGACCCTGCGCTTTGCCCCCGGCGCGCGGGTGGCGATCGCCCGGCCCGGCTATGTGGCCTATCGCAATACCTTGCGTGCGCTGCACATGGAGCCGGTCGAACTGGTGTGTGGCCCGCAGGAACGCTTCAACGTCACGGCTGCCGCCTTGGCCGCGATGGAGCCGGCGCCTGACGGGTTGATCCTGGCCAGCCCGGCCAATCCCACCGGCACAGTGATCGCACCCGATGAACTGGCGGCCATCATCAAGGTCTGCCAGACACGCGGCATCGCGGTGATCAGCGACGAGATCTATCACGGCCTCACCTATGACGGGGCGCAGGCGCAGACCCTGCTTGCCGTCGATCCCGAGGCGGTGATCATCAACAGCTTTTCCAAGTACTTCTCGATGCCGGGTTGGCGCCTTGGCTGGCTGGTGGTGCCGCCCGCGCTGGTCGACCAGGCCCGTGCGCGGATGGGCAACCTGTTCCTTACCCCGCCGGTGCTCAGCCAGAATGCCGGGCTGGTGGCATTCGAATGCCAGGACGAGTTACAGGGCCATGTCGCCGCCTATGCGCGCAACCGCCAACTCGTGCTCGATGCCTTGCCGGCGCTGGGCCTGGCCCGCATCGCGCCGCCTGATGGCGCATTCTATGTCTGGGCCGATATCGGCCACCTGACCGACGATTCGATGGCGTTCTGTCTCAAGCTGCTGGAAGATACCGGCGTGGCCACGGCACCGGGCATTGATTTCGATCCGGTCGAAGGGCGCCGCTTCTTCCGCATCAGCTTTGCCGTTTCTACCGCCGAGGTGGAAGACGCGCTGGCGCGGATGAAGCCGTGGTTTGCCGCGCGGATGGCCGAAGCGGCAGTCTGAATCGTGATATCCATGCTATCATCGATAGCGCGGATATCACGGTGAGGGGTGATCGAGTACCTGGCGGCGGGCATGGCGCAGTGCCAGCCAGGTCGCCAGCATCACCAGCGGGGTGATCACCCCCACCGCAAGGCGCGCATCGAAGTGCACCAGGCTTTCCCCGCCTTCCAGCACGTGGCCGATCAGCGCCGTGGCATAATAGCTGATCCCCACCACCGACAGCCCTTCGACGAGGTGTTGCAGGCGCAACTGGCGGACCGCACTGCGTTCGAGCGAGGCGAGCAGCGCGCCGTTCTGGTTTTCGATGCGGGTTTCGATGCGGGCGCGCAGCAGGGCGGTAAACTGCCCGGCGCGCGCCGCCACCTGGCGTTCGCGACGGGAAAACGCGGCGCAAGTGCGCACCGCCGGCAGGAAGCGACGCTGGGTAAATTCGCCCAGCGAGAGAAAGCCCGGAATCGGGCGCGGGGCCAGATCGGCCAGCCGTTCTTCCACCAGCAGGGCATAAGCGGCAGTGGCGCTCATGCGGTAATCGGTGGCGCTGGCCACGGCGGCAATCGCCAGCGACAGGCCGGAAAGCTGGTCCATCAGGTCATCGTCGCGCACATCGTCGCGGGTCAGCGCCTCGCCCAGGCGGCGCAGGTCTGCTTCGGCCTGGTCCAGCCGGGGCCAGGCCGCGCGCGCCACCGGCAGGCCGAGCAGCGCCAGGTTGCGATAGCTGCTCAATTCCTGCAACCGCTGCACCGCGCGGGTCAGGTCGCCCCCTTCCAGCCCGCATGCGGCCACCAGCATGCGGCCATAGCCATCCTCGCCGATG
This sequence comes from Novosphingobium sp. B-7, assembly GCF_000410615.1. Taxonomy (NCBI): domain Bacteria; kingdom Pseudomonadati; phylum Pseudomonadota; class Alphaproteobacteria; order Sphingomonadales; family Sphingomonadaceae; genus Novosphingobium; species Novosphingobium sp. B-7. The sequence goes on from NZ_APCQ01000470.1 coordinate 2,394, forward strand.
TGAAAGTCTGACCAGATGCGCATCGGCCCGGCCACGTGGCACGAGACCAGGTCATCGTGCACCAGGCCCATGGCCGGCATCACCTGGGCGGCATCGGCCTCGTCTGCCACGATCACCAGCCGCGTGGCGCGCACCGTCGCGCCGGGCAGGCTTTCCATCCAGGCAGTCGCATCGGCAAGATCGACGTCGCATGGGGCAAACAGTGTCTGCGTGCTGGCTTCGCTATGCCGCTCCCAGGTAAACGACACGCCACCGGCCAGGGTGCCCGAAACGTGGCGGCGATCGGCGCGGCGTACCTCGCCACCTTCGGGCATGGCGGCCCAGGCTGCCCATTCGGCATCGCGCGCGGCATCGTCCACCAGCCGCACCTGCTGCACCACCTGCATCGGCGCGCGCAGCACGGGCCAGCGACGCAGATGCATCTCGTTCACGATCTGCCGACGCCATTCGTGTTCGTGCATGGCTGTTGCCCTCTTCCCTGGCGCGATCATGCGCGCAGGGGAGAGGGCGTGCAAGTGTACTCGGGTCTAAGGCTTGTAGCGCCGCTCGCGCGCGGGCGGGTACTTGGCGTGGAGCGCCTTGGCCCGCGTCGGGCGGTCCATCAGTTCGCCCTGGCAATTGGGGCAGCGGTCATCGAGGTCTTCGGCGCATTCGGCGCAGAACGTGCATTCCATCGAGCAGATGAAAGCGCCGGGCGCTTCGGCGGGAAGCTCGGTGCCGCAGTTCTGGCAATCGGGGTGCATGGCAAGCATGTCTGGTTCTCCGCTCAGGCCGCAGCCTTGCGCACGGCATTGCAGATGGCGTCGACCACTTCGGCCACTTCCTCGGCATCGTCGGCCTCGGCCATGACGCGGATCACCGGCTCCGTGCCTGATGGGCGGATCACCAGGCGGCCGCGGCCAGCGAGCCGCGCCTCGGCCTGGGCGATGGCTTCCTGCACACTTTCGGCCTCGAGCGGCTTGCCGCCGGCAAAGCGCACGTTCTTGAGCAGTTGCGGCACGGGATCGAACAGGTGCAGCGTCTGGCTGGCCGGCTTGCCGCTGGAAACCAGCGCGGCCAAGACCTGCAACGCCGCGATCGTGCCATCGCCGGTGGTGGCATGGTCGGTCAGGATCATGTGGCCTGACTGTTCGCCACCCACGTTGAACCCGCCCTCGCGCATCTTTTCCAGCACGTGGCGATCGCCCACGGCGGTGCGCACCAGGTCCAGCCCCTTGCTGCGCAGGAAGCGTTCGAGGCCCAGGTTCGACATCACGGTGGCCACGACGCCGCCGCCGGTCAGCGCGCCGCGTGCGGCGAGTTGGCTGCCGATCAGCGCCATGATCTGGTCGCCATCGACCGTCTGGCCCTTTTCATCGACCACGATCAGGCGGTCGGCATCGCCATCGAGCGCGATGCCGATATCGGCACGCACTTCGCGCACCTTGGCCTTGATCGCGTCGAGATGGGTGGATCCGACATTGAGGTTGATGTTCTTGCCATTGGGCTCCACCCCGATGGCGATCACTTCGGCGCCGAGTTCCCACAGCGCCGAGGGCGCCACGGTATAGGCCGCGCCATTGGCGCAATCGACCACGATGCGCAGCCCGTCGAGGCGCAGGTTATGCGGCAGCGAGGCCTTGACCGCGTGGATATAGCGGCCACGCGCATCCTCGATGCGGCGGGCACGGCCCACTTCGCTGGCCGGCGCCAGGTCAAGCTCATCCTCCAGCATGGCCTCGATCGCCAGTTCGTCTTCATCGGAAAGCTTGAAGCCATCCGGGCCGAACAGCTTGATGCCGTTGTCTTCGAACGGGTTGTGGCTGGCCGAGATCATCACGCCGACATCGGCGCGCATTTCGCGCGTGAGCATGGCGACAGCGGGCGTCGGCATCGGGCCGAGCAGGACCACGTCCATGCCCACGCTGGTGAACCCGGCGGTCATCGCGTTTTCCAGCATATAGCCCGACAGGCGGGTGTCCTTGCCGATCACCACGCGGTGGCGATGATCGCCCCGCTGGAAATAGGTGCCGGCGGCCTGGCCCACTTTCATGGCGGTTGCCGCGGTCATCACCCCGGCATTGGTCCGGCCCCGGATGCCATCGGTGCCGAAGAATTTTCGTCCCATCGCGAAGATCTTGTCCCTTTGCGTGGCGCCACCAAGGCGCCATTGCATGTGCCTCCTACACCATTATTCTCACCATGGCATGAACCAAGCGATTACCGATCCGTCATCCGCTCCCGAAGGGGGGCTTCCACCTATGGCCCATGTGCCGGCCCTGTGGATTTTCCTGGGGCTGGTCGGCGGGCTGGCGCTGGGCCTGGCGCTCGCCTTTGCCGCGCCGGCCGCGCTGCCGCCGATCCTGGC
>NZ_APCQ01000456.1:0-5824 GCF_000410615.1 Novosphingobium sp. B-7
CCGGCAATCCGATCCGCGCCCGCCGGGCATGGCAGATGCCGCGCTGCGAGCCGACCATGCCGGCGGCAACCACCGGCCAATCGCCCATCCGCGCGCGGATCGCGGCCACTTCATCGGCAAAGCCGCCCGGCCCCACCGCCAGCACGCCGCGATCGTCGCGAAAGGTCTCCAACACGCTACCCGCGCGATCGAGCAGATAGACACGGCGATTGGTGGTGCCCCAATCGATGGCAAGGAAACGGTCGTTCACGGTCAAATCACCACCAATAGGCATAGAGGGCCACCAGGATCGCCAGGATCGCCACGGCGGCGGCGTTGAAGCCGGCGCTGGTGCGGAACAGGTGCGCTTCCTTGCGGATGCCCTCGCCTTGTTGCACCTGCGGGCGCGCGAGTGAAACCCCCATGGCCAAGAGCAGCGAAATCACGAAGATGATGGCCATGCGGTTCATGAACGGCACTGCCTCGAGCGCGGCGATCCCGCCAAAGCGGAACACCAGGCTGAGCAGCACCGAAGCAACCGCGCCGGTCAGCGCGCCCGCCTCTGTCGCGCGCGGCCAGAACAGGCCGAGCAGGAAGATCACCGTGATCCCCGGCGTGACGAAGCCCGAGAACTCCTGGATATACTGGAACGCCTGGTCGAGCCCGCCGAGCAGCGGCCGCGCGGTGAGGATGGCGATCACCACCGCCAGGGCCGCCGCCACGCGGCCCACCGTCACCAGCTTCTTCTCGCTCTGCTGCCCCTTGGCAAAGCGGGCATAGATATCGAGCGTGAAGATCGTGGCGATCGAATTGATCTTGCTGGCGGTCGAGGCGATGATCGCGGCGACCAGCGCGGCGAAGACCAGGCCCAGCAGGCCCGGCGGCAGCATGCGCATCATCGCCGGATAGGCTTCGTCGGGCTTGGCGAGGTTGGGCGCCAGCAGCACCGCGGCAATGCCGGGCAGCACGATGATGATCGGCATGATCAGCTTGAGGAAACCGGCAAAGACCATGCCCCGCTGCGCTTCGGGCAGGCTCTTGGCGGCCAGCGCGCGCTGGATGATGTACTGGTTGCATCCCCAGTATGACAGGTTGGCGATCCACATCCCGCCGATGATCACCGACAGGCCCGGCAGATCCTTGTAGTGCGGATCATTGGCCGAGAGGATCATGTGGAAATGATCAGGCGTCTGCTGCACCAGCGCCTTGAAGCCCGAGAGGATACCCGGCCCATCGCCATAGAGCTGGCCGATCTGCCCCAGGGTGAGCCAGGCGATCACCAGCCCGCCCAGCACCAGCAGCGTCACCTGCACGATATCGGTCAGCGCCACAGCCTTGAGCCCGCCACGCAGCTGATAGAGCAACGCGAAGATGCCCAGCCCCGCCAGCGCCACGTCCTGGTTGACGCCGGCCACCTGCATTACCGCCACCGAGCCGAGCCAGATGATCGAGGTGAGGTTCACGAAGACATAGAGCACCAGCCAGAACACCGCCATGACCGTGCGGATCGTCGGGCCAAAGCGCTGCTCCAGGAACTGCGGCATGGTATAGATGCCGTTCGCCAGGAAGATCGGCAGGAAATACTTGGCGACCAGCAACAGCGTGGCCGCCGCCATCCATTCGTACGAGGCGATGGCAAGGCCGATCGCATAGCCCGACCCGGCCATGCCGACGATCTGTTCGGCCGAGATATTGGCCGCGATCAGCGAGGCGCCGATCGCCCACCACGGCAGCGATTTGGACGCAAGGAAGTAGTCGGTCGTGTCGGTTTCGTGCCCGGCCTTCTTGCGGCTGACCCATTGGGCCAGCGCGAAGATGAACACGGCATAGGCCGCCACCACGGTGGCATCGAGTGTCGATAGGCTCATTTCCCGCCCTCTCTGGTCGTTTGCGCGGGATTTGGCCTTGCCAATCCTGATCCGCGTCTATTTATATGATTAAAAAAGCACCCCATCGTGAAGGGATATCCGTGGCATTCCAACCGCTCGAAGCACGCGACGCGCTCGGCCGCAATCTCACCTACGGTCTGCTCGATCGGCTGGGCCTGCTGATCGTGGGCGGCGCCTATGCCGATCGGCCGTTTCCGACCGAGGCGGAGTTGTCTGAAGCGCACGGCGTCAGCCGCTCTGTCACGCGTGAGGCGGTCAAGATGCTGACGGCCAAGGGCCTGGTCAGCGCGCGGCCGCGCCAGGGCACGATCATCCAGCCCGACAGCCAGTGGAACCTGTTCGATCCCGACGTGCTGCGCTGGATGCTCGAGCGCCGCTTTTCGATCGACCTGCTTACCCATTTCGGCCAGCTGCGCGTGGCGATCGAGCCGGCTGCGGCGGCACTGGCCGCGCGCGAGGCGACCGAGGATGGCCTGGCGCTGATCCGTGCCGGCTTTGCCCGCATGCGCGCCGCCGATGCGGGGCAGGACGATGTGCTGGAAGCCGACGTTGCCTTCCACGTCGCCATTCTCAAGGCGTCGGGCAATCCGTTCTTCGGCCAGTTCCGCGATGTGGTGTCGACCGCGCTCAAGACCTCGATCCGCTATACCAACCGCATTGTCGGGCGCAGCGCCGATCTTGCCGCGCACGAGGCGGTGATGGAGGCGATCCTGGCGCGCGATGGACAGACCGCGCAAGCCCGCATGCGCGTGATCATCGAGGACGCGCTCGATGCCATTCGCCTGAACGAGGAAGCGCTGGCCTGACACCAACATCGCCGCCCCTCAGCCCCCGAACCGGGGCGTGGGGCAGCCGCGAAAGCCGGTACCGACGATCTCGAACAGGGCGCCGCCGGCTGGCTCGTCCACCCCGTCGGCGGCAGAGCTGACGAACAGGCGATCGCGGCTTGGCCCGGCAAAGGCCAGGTTGGTGATCTGGCTGGCGGGCAGCGCAACACAATGGGTGCGGGTGCCGTCAGCCAGGAAGCGGCTGACGCTGCCTGCCCCCCATTGCGCGATCCACAGGCCCCCGTCGCTGTCGATCGTCATGCCGTCGGGCGAACCCCAGCTTTCGGGAAAATCGAGGAACACCTCGCGCGGGCCCAGCGTGCCGTTGCCGTGGAAGGCAAAGCGATAGACGCGGCCCAGCGCGCTGTCGGTGTGATAGAGCCACTGCCCATCGGCCGACAGCACCGGTCCGTTGGCGATGCGATAGCCGCTGTCCACCCGCGTCCATGACAGATCGTGATCGAGCCGGTAGAAATTGCCGGTCGGGGTTTCCCCGTCCATGTTCATCGTGCCGGCCCAGATGCAGCCCTGCGGGCAGACCATGGCATCGTTCATGCGGTTGCGCGGCAGATCGGGCTCGGGCGCGCCGATCGGCACGCAGGAAAACGGGTCGAGCGTGATAGTGGCAAAGCCGCTGCGCAGCCCGGCGATGAAGCCGGGGCCGCCTTCGCGTTCCAGCACCCAGCCGATCATGTCGGGCACGTCCCATTCGGCCACGATGCCGCTGTCCAGGTCCAGCCGGTTGATGCGCTGGCCGATGATATCGACCCAGAACAGCGCCTGCTGGCGGTCGGACCAGATCAGCCCCTCGCCCAGCAGGTCGTGCCCGTGAATCGCACCAGGGCGGTCCACCGGCACGACCTGGATAGTGGCTTGATCGGTGGCTTGATCAGGGCCTTGATCAGTGGCTGTCACGCGGCACTCCATAGACCTGGGCCACCTTCTGGAACCGCACGGCATCCTCGATCACCGCACCGCCGGCAAACTGGCCAGTGATCTTGCGGCTGATCGCCTGCCACGGCGTCTGGTCTTCGGGGAAGCGGAACGGCTCTGCCGCCAGCGCGGCGCGGCGCGTGGCCAGTTCGGCATCGGAGACCAGCAGATTGACGCTGCGGGTTTTCAGATCGACGCGGATGCGATCGCCATCGCGCAGCAGCGCCAGGCCTCCGCCCACCGCCGCCTCGGGGCTGGCGTTGAGGATCGAGGGGCTGCCGCTGGTGCCCGATTGGCGCCCGTCACCCAGGCATGGCAGCGCATCGATCCCGGCGCGGATCAGCGCGGCGGGCGGGCGCATGTTGACCACCTCTGCCCCGCCCGGATAGCCGATCGGCCCGGCACCACGGATCACCAGGATCGCGCGTTCATCGATGCCGAGCGCGGGATCATCGATCCGCGCGTGATAGTCTTCCGGCCCGTCGAATACAAAGACCTGGCCTTCGAATGCCTCGGGATCATCGGGGTTCGACAGATAGCGTGCGCGGAACTGGTCGCTGATCACGCTTTTCTTCATGACAGCAGCATCGAACAGGTTGCCGCCCAGCACGGTGAGACCCGCCGCCGGCTTGAGCGGGCGATCGAACGGGCGGATCACATCCTCGTCGGCAATCTTCACGTGGGCCACGTTGTCGGCCACGCTCTTGCCATTGGCAGTCAGCGCGGCGCCGTCGAGCAAGCCGGCGCGGGCCAGTTCACCCATCACCGCCGGCACGCCGCCGGCGCGGAAATAGTCTTCGCCCAGATATTCGCCCGAGGGTTGCAGGTTCACCAGCAGGGGAATGTCGGCGCCATGGTTTTCCCAGTCTTCCAGCGTCAGTTCCACGCCCACGTGGCGGGCAATGGCGTTGAGATGGATCGGCGCATTGGTCGATCCGCCGATCGCGGAATTGACGCGAATGGCGTTGAGAAAGGCACTGCGGGTGAGAATGTCCGACGGCTTGCGATCAGCTGCAACCATCTCCACGATCTGCTTGCCCGTGTAATAGGCGCATTCCTGGCGATCGCGGTGCGGCGCGGGGATCGCGGCCGAGCCGGGCAGGCTCATGCCCAGCGCCTCGGCCAGCGAATTCATCGTGGTGGCAGTGCCCATGGTGTTGCAATAGCCGGTCGAAGGCGCAGAACTGGCCACCAGTTCGATGAAGCCCTTGAAATCGATCTCGCCCTTGGACAGCATTTCGCGCGCTTTCCACACGATCGTGCCGCTGCCCGTCCGCTTGCCCTCGTGCCAGCCATTGAGCATCGGCCCGACCGACAGGGCAATGGCGGGAATGTTGACCGTGGCCGCCGCCATCAAGGCCGCCGGCGTGGTCTTGTCGCAGCCGATCGTCAGCACCACGCCATCGAGCGGATAGCCGAACAGCACTTCTACCAGACCCAGATAGGCCAGGTTGCGATCGAGGCCGGCGGTGGGCCGCTTGCCCGTTTCCTGGATCGGGTGCAGCGGAAATTCAATGGGAATGCCGCCCGCCTCGCGAATGCCGTCGCGCACGCGGCTGGCGAGCACGAGGTGGTGGCGGTTGCACGGGGAAAGATCGCTGCCGGTCTGGGCAATGCCGATGATCGGCCGATCGGATTGCAGTTCCTCGATGGTCAGGCCGTAGTTGAGGTAGCGTTCCAGGTAGAGCGCGGTCATGTCGGCCGATTCGGGATTGTTGAACCACGCCCGCGAACGCAAGGCGCGAAAGCCGCTCTTCCCGGCGTCGCTGCCTGCGGCGTTGCCCTGTTCCGTCTGCTCATTGCCCACTTGAAGCCGCTCCTTTTCGTGCCTTCGGCCGTGGGCAGGATGCAGGCTTTTGTTCTGCAATCCCCGCCCATTGACCTCTCTAACCATATATATATGATAAATGTAAAGAGCCACCCCATAAGCTTGCGAGGAACCTGGAATGTCATACCCTCCGATCCGCCTTGGCCTGGTGGGCCTGGGCAAGATCGCCTGCGACCAGCACCTCCCCGCGATTGCGGGCAATTCCCGGTTCGATCTGGTCGCGGTGGCCGATCCGGTTCACCGGCTTGACGGGGTGCGCGGCTATGCTGGCCTGGCGGAAATGCTGGCCGGCGAGGCGGGCAAGCTCGATGCCGTGGCGCTATGCACGCCGCCCGCGGTGCGCGTGCCGCTGGCGCGCGCGGCCATCG
>NZ_APCQ01000455.1:0-1607 GCF_000410615.1 Novosphingobium sp. B-7
AGGGCGGCGCAACCGGCACAGCGCAAAGCGCGCTGGGCAGCACGCTGCGCAGCCCGGTCGATCCGATGGGCCGGGCTATGACCGGCGCCACCGGCGGATCGACCCTGGGCGGTAGCGTAACCGGCAGCGCGGGAAGCCGGGCCGGCCACGCGGGCACCACCACGGGTGGCGCTGCCAGCGGAACCACGGGCGGGCTGTGAAACGGCGGTGAACCAATGAAAAAGGCCGCATCCCAAACGGGTTGCGGCCTCTATTCAACACATGGCCATCACGCGGTGGTGATGGCAGGAGCGGGGGGACTCGAACCCACGGCCCTCGGTTTTGGAGACCGATGCTCTACCAACTGAGCTACGCTCCTGTGCTCGTGACGGCCCCTTAATGGGTTGACGCGGGCAGCGCAACCGGCGGATGAAGATTTTCAACGATCATGTTGCAACCTGTGAATTCCATCATTCCGCCCGATCTGCTGCTCAGGGCCTATCGCGCCGGGATCTTTCCCATGGCCGATAGCCGCGACGATCCCGATGTCTATTGGGTGGAGCCGCGCCTGCGCGCGATCCTGCCGCTCGATGGATTTCATTGCTCGCACTCGCTGGCGCGCACGCTGCGCCGGGGGCGCTTTACCGTCACCTGCAACGCCGCGTTCGATGCCGTGATCGATTCGTGCGCGGCCCCGCGCGATGGCGCGCAGGACAGCTGGATTTCGCAGCGTATCCGCGAAAGCTATCGCACGCTCCACACCCTGGGCCATGCCCATTCGATCGAAACCTGGGCAACCGGGCCAGATGGCCGGCGCACTTTGGTGGGCGGGCTTTATGGCGTGGGCTTTGCCCGCGTATTCTGCGGCGAAAGCATGTTCAGCCGGCAAAGCGATGCGTCGAAAGTGGCGCTGGCCTGGCTGGTCGCGGCGCTGCGCCATGCCGGCGTGGTCTTGCTCGATTGCCAGTTTTCCACCCCGCACCTGGCCTCGCTGGGGGCGGTGGAAATCCCGCAGGCCGATTATCTTGCCCGGCTGGACGACGCGGGGCGTTACTGCGTGGGCGAATCGGCAGGCGTGCCGCCGTCTTCCATCACCGGGGCATCATCGGCCGGGGCGTTGTCATCGGGCTCTTCCGCAGGGGCGGCGGCGGGCTTGCCGGCAGGCTTTGCCGCGCTCTTGGCCGCAGCGGCCGAGGCTGGGCTGTCTTCCTCGCCGGGGAACTTCATCGCGCAGTTCTTGACCCAGACATCATAGACCGGGTGCTCGACCACGTTGAGCGACGGCGAATTCTTGAACAGCCAGCCGGAAAAGACCTTGTGCCAGGTCAGCTTCTGCTCGGTGGTGGCGCGTTCCTCCACAAACAGCTGGACGAATGCGCCGGTTTCGGCCGGGTCTTCCCACGGCGCGGTGCGCTCGCATGTGCCCAGGCGCACGATGGCATTGCCGATGCGCCGCGCCTCGCCCGAACGCAGCACGATGTCCTGCGTGATGTTGTTGCGCTTGTTGAGGAAGCCCAGCGTGGCGACGCGGTCCTTGACCGGGGTGCCGTAATCGCTTTCGGCCGCGCCGCTGGCCGCCGGCATCGGCGCGGCGGCTGTCGCCTCGCCCGGGGGGGCGGTTTCGGCCG
>NZ_APCQ01000460.1:0-10408 GCF_000410615.1 Novosphingobium sp. B-7
GTCGCCCTGGCCTGCGCGGCCTGCGGGGCCTGGCTGCTGTGGCGTAGCAACCGCGCGCTGGCGGCCATGGTCCAGGCGCGCACTGCCCGCATCGCCGCCGTCGACGCGTCACGCCGCCTGTTCTTTGCCAAGGTCAGCCACGAATTGCGCACCCCGGTGGCCGCAGTGCGCAGCGCCGCCGAAGTGGCGCTGGACCAGCCCGATGCCGATCCACACCTCTTGCGCGAAACGCTGGGGCACATCGTGGCGCAGGCCGGTTTCCTTACCCACCGCATCGACGAACTGCTTGGCCTTGCTGCCGCAGACGATGGGCGCTTGGCCCTGGCGAGCGCGCCGTTCGATCTTGGGAAGGTGGTGGCCGAGGCCATGGCGGCGGCGCGGCCCTATGCGGCAAGCGTCGACGTGGCAATGGCGCTGGCCGCCCCGGCCTGCCCCCTCCCGATGATGGGCGATGCCCGCTGGCTGCGCCAGGCGCTGCTGGCGGTGATCGAAAACGGTATCAAGTTTTCGCCAATGGATTCGGCTCTTTGCGTCACGCTGATGCCCGCTGATGGCGTGGCTGAGGTGGTGATCCACGATCGCGGTCCAGGGGTGATGGAGGCCGAACTGCCGCGTATTTTCGATGCCTATTACCAGACCCACGAAGGCCGGCAGCGTGGAGGCAGTGGGTTGGGCCTGGCCCTGGCCCGTTGGGTGGCAGAGCGTCATGGTGGCAGCGTGCAGGCAGCAAACCAGCCCGATGGCGGCTGCGCGATCCGTTTTCGCCTGCCCTTGCAGGATGGCGCGGTATGAGCCTGGTCCTGCTGGTGGAAGACGATGCCGGCATTGGCCGGGCGATCGTCCAGGGCCTGGGCGGCCGCGGCCTTGGCGTGCGGTGGCTGCGCCAGGGGGCGGGCGTGCTCGACGCTTTGGCGCGCGAGCAGATGGCCACGGTCATTCTCGATATCGGCCTGCCCGATGCCGATGGCCTGGCGCTGTGCCGCCAGATCCGCGACGCCGGGCATGCCATGCCGATCCTCATGCTCACAGCGCGCACAGCGCTCGATGATCGGCTGGAAGGGTTTGACGCCGGCGCAGACGATTACCTGGCCAAGCCCTTTGCCTTTGCCGAACTGGCGGCCCGGGTGGGTGTGCTGGTGCGCCGCGCCGGGCAATTGCTGCCGCCGCCGATCACCTGGCAGGGCCTTTCCATCGATCGCGCCGCCGGCACAGCCGCATGGCACGGCACCCCGCTGGCCTTGGAGCCGCGCAGCCTGGCGCTGCTGGCCGAACTGGCGCTGGCACGGGGTGAGGTGGTGGAGCGGATCGCGCTGATCGATCGGGTGTGGGGCGCCGATGCCGTGATCACCGACAACGCCGTCGATGTGGCGGTAAGTGCGCTGCGCAAGCGGCTTGGCCCCTGCGGCCTGGCGATCGCCGCGGTTCGCGGCCGGGGTTTTCGCCTGACTTTGCCGGAATAGGCGCCAGCACCGTCTCATACCTTGGGTCAGTCTGAGCGTTCGCTCAGGTTATTGGCGTTTCATCCTGTTACGGCCTCCATGTTGAAAAACAGGGAGAGCGTGATGCGGGACATGAGGGGCTGGTTCTGCGCGGGTGCATCGTGCCTGTGCCTGGCGATGCCGGCACAAGCGCAGGATACGACCGCGACGGGGCCTGACATTATCGTGCGCGCCACGCCGCTGGCGGGTGAAGCGCCGGAAGTGGGCAATGCCAGGGCACTACAGGCTACTCAGGCAGTAAGCGTCGCCGAGCATCTGGCCCGCACGGCACCCGGCGTTACGATCAACGACGTGCAGGGCAATCCGCTGCAACCCGATGTGAACTATCGCGGCCTCACCGCCTCGCCGCTGCTCGGCACGGCGCAGGGGCTTTCGGTCTATCTCGATGGGGTGCGCGTCAACCAGCCGTTCGGTGACGTGGTCAGCTGGGATCTGATTCCCACCGTGGCGGTGGCCGATATCGACCTGGTATCGGGCGCGGCCCCGCAATTCGGCCGCAATGCCCTGGGCGGCGCGCTGGTCCTGCGCACCAAGAGCGGCAAGAGCGATCCTGGCGTCACGCTGGAGGCCAGCGGCGGTGCATTCGGCCGCGTGACCGGCAGCGCCCAGGCCGGCGGCGTTCTGCCCGGTGGGCTGGATTGGTACGTCGCCGCCGACCATTTCCGCGAGAACGGCTGGCGCGATCTTTCGCGCTCGCGCGCCAGCCGGGCGCTGGCCAAATTGGGGTGGAGCGATGCGGCATCGTCCGTGTCGCTGGCGGGCCACTTTGCCGATACCAACCTCAACGGCAATGGCCTTCAGGAAATGCGCCTGCTCGCTGCGGATCGGCGCAGCGTCTACACCGCGCCCGACAATACCCGCAATCGCATGGGCATGGTCGTGCTCAATGGCGAAACCCGCCTGGACAGCGGGCTGCATCTGCGCGGCAACGCTTTCTGGCGCCATCTGCGCACGCAGACGTACAATGGCGACGTCAATGATGATGCCTTGGGCGAAAACCTCTATCAGCCCAATGCGGCTGAACAGGCGGCCCTCACCAGCGCCGGCTATACCGGCTTTCCCGTTGCCGGCGAAACCCAGGCCAATACGCCGTTTCCCCAATGGCGCTGCATTGCCAACGTGCTGCTCAACACCGAGCCGAACGAGAAATGCGATGGCCTGATAAACCGCTCGCAAACCCGGCAAAGCGAATGGGGCGCAACGCTGGAGGCATCGGGCCGCTTCACCACGGGGCCGTTTGCCCACGACCTGACGCTGGGCGCATCCTATATCGGCAGTACCGCGCATTTCACGCAAAGCAGCCAGTTCGGCTATATCCTGCCCGATCGCACGGTCATGCCGGTGTCTGGGCCGGGCGCCTTTGCCGATGGCACGCAGGATTCCGAAAACGCCTTTGATGCCAGGGTCGATCTGCGCAGCCGCACCACCGCGCTGTCGGCCTATGCACTTGACCGTGTCGGGCTTGGCCAGCGGCTTACCCTGGACCTGGCAGCACGCTATGACCGGGTGGCGGTGCGCAACCGCGACGCAATCACTCCGGGCGGCGGCACCGGCTCGCTCGACAGCAGCCCGGTCTATCATCGCCTCAACCCGGCGATTACGCTCACCGGCAAGGCGGCTGACGGCACGACGCTGGCGCTATCGTGGAGCCAGGCCAGCCGTGCCCCTTCGGCCATCGAACTGGGCTGTTCCGACCCGGCCAGCCCATGCCGACTGCCCAACGCTCTTGCCGGCGATCCTCCGCTGCGCCAGGTGATTGCCCGCACGATGGAAATCCGCCTCGATCGCGGCAATGGCTGGGGCCATGTCCACGCGGCGCTGTTTCGAACCGACAGCAGCGACGATATCCTGTTCGTGGCCAACGATGCCTTGGGCTATGGCTACTTCCGCAATTTCGGCAAGACGCGGCGGCAGGGCCTGGAACTGTCGGCAGATGCCCGGCTGCGCGGCTTCACCTTTTCGGCAAGCTATACGCTGCTCGACGCCACCTATCGGTCGAGCGAGGTGGTCAACGGTTCGGGCAACAGCAGCAACGATGGTGCCGGGCCGGGCTTTGACGGTACGATCGCGATCCAGCCGGGCAATCGCATTCCCCTGTTGCCACGCCACACCGTGAAAGCGGCGGTGGGTTGGGAGGCCACGCCGTGGCTCTCACTCAACCTCGACATGGTGGCCGTTTCCAGTGCCTTTGCTCGCGGCAATGAAAACAATGCCCACCAGGCGGACGGCACCTATTATCTCGGCCCCGGGGGAACGGCCCCGTATGCGCTGTTCAATCTTGGGGGAGAAGTTCGTCCCCGCACCGGGCTGACGATCTTTGCCATGGTCCGCAACCTGTTCGACAAGGATTATGCCAGCGCCGCACAACTCGGCGCCACCGCCTTCGATGCGCAGGGCAGGGTGGTGTCACGGCCCTTTGCCGGCCCAGTGATCGATGGCGAACGGCCTTTGCTGCAATCGACGTTCTTCGCGCCTGGCGCGCCCCGCTCTCTCCAGGTGGGTGCCCGCCTGCATTTCTAGGCTTTCCCGGCCCCCCGGCAACCGGCCACCCCCCAAACCGGGCCGGTTGCCACCCCGCCGGCCCGGCGCGCCCCCCGCGTCGGGCTGGTTTTCAATCCGGTAATCATTTACATAGGTATTTGTGGTAAATGCCGCTGCATGAGTGGTTTGGACGCAGCGATGGATGGGGGGCGGCGCATGCTGGGGCGTGCGGTGCGGCTGATCTTGTCTTGCCTGGCCCTGGCGGTGGCACAGCCGGCCCTGGCTGGCGCGCCTGACCAATGGATTACCTTGGAAAATGCCTGCCATGCCACGGGCGCCACGCCGGCACTTGGCCACGACGCCACCCTGCCTACGCGCTTTTCCTGCCATGGCGAGCCGCGCGATTACCAACGCGCCAGCCTCTGGCTCAAGGTTAACGCGCAAACTCTGGCGCAGGCGGGGCCAACGCCGGTGCTGATGGTCCATTCCTCGCGGTTCGATGCGCTGCACGTGGGCTTTTTCTATGGCGATGGCACCGCCGATTGGCAGGAGGTGGCGCGCGGTGCCTATGGCGCGAACTGGCGCCTGGGTGGCCAGATCGCGTTCGTGCCGCCGCAGCGCGATGCCGCGCTGGTTGGCGTGATGTTGCGGTTCGATCGAGTGGCATCGGCACCTATGCTTCGCATGCGCCTGATCGATGGCGGCCAGGCGCAGATCCAGGCCACGGCAATGGCCAGCATGATCGGCGCGATGCTGATGCTGCTGGCGTTGGGCGCGGTCTACAATTTCGGGCTCGCGTTCGCGGTGCGACGGCAATTCCCGGCCTGGCAGGGCGCCTGGGCCACCTGCATGGTCGCCTGGGGAGCGATGTGGTCGCAGTTTCACCTGTTCTTCTTTCCGGGGCTGGCCGGGGTCGTTTCGGCGCAGATCTGCACGGCGCTGTCGTGCCTGGCTACCCTCTTGGCCACCTACAGCCTGCTTACCGCGATCGATCCTGGGCACGTGCCGCGCTGGCTGGGCCGCACCACCCGTGTGGTCGCGCTCGCCACGGCACTGCTTGGCGTGCCGCTCAGCCTGATGCGCAGCGGGCCGCTGGAGTTCTGGGCCAATGCATTGGGCTTCCTGGTCTTGCTGCTGCTGGTTCTGGCCGGATCGTGCCTGATTACCGCATGGCGGCGGGGCAGCAGCGCCGCGCGTGCGTTTGTGGGCGCATGGGCTGTGCCGATGCTGGCGCTCGGCCTGTCGTCGGTCGTGGATTTCAGCCACGCCGTATGGGGCGGGGGGTCGCAGATGCTGGTCCTGGCCGCATCGGCCTGGCAGACGGTGTGGCTGTCGGTTGCGGCCACCCGGCGCTTCATGGGCATGCGGATCGAGCGTGACCGCGCCCTCGTTGCTGAAGCAGCAGCGCAGGAGCAGGCCCGGCGCGATCCGCTGACCGGGTTGCGCAATCGCCGTGGTTTCACCGACGCGATCACCCCGCTGCTCGACCGTGTAACCCAGGCGCCAGACGCGGTGTTGGACGATAGCCAGGGTGTGGCGCTCCTGCTGCTCGATGTCGACCGCTTCAAGGCGATCAACGACGCCCATGGCCACGACGCCGGCGATGTCGTGCTGGTAACGCTGGCGCGGCGGCTCGCGCGTTGGGACGGGGCAATGTGTGTGACAGCGCGCCTGGGCGGAGAGGAGTTTGCCTTGCTCGCCACCGGCATGGGCCGCTTTGCCGCCCTGCAACTCGCCGAAAGCGTACGCACGGGGCTGGGTGATTGCGACCATTCCCCGTTTTTCGGGCGTGGGCAGGTAACGGTGAGCGTGGGCGTCGCCATGGCGCGGACCGGAGACGATTTCGCCGCGCTCTATCGCACCGCCGATGCCGCGCTCTATGCGGCCAAGCACCAGGGCCGCAACCGCGTGGTGATCGCGCCCGACGTGATCTATCCCGAAGGCGATGACGCCGCGATGCCGATCCGCATCGGCATCAGCGACTGACGCTGTTTTTGGGCGAGGGCCTTGCCTAGCCGGCTTGGCTCCGCTTAATCCTCGGTTCTTGGCGACGTGAACCGCGCCAGACGTGGACCACGAGGGGATAACGAGTTTGGCCCGATTGAAGCGCAGCGAAAGCCAGGCGCGTACGCGCGAACGGCTGCTGCAGGCGGCAACCGATCTGTTTCGGCGCGATGGCTATGCGATCACCTCGCTCGAACGCATTGCCGATGCGGCCGGCTTCACCAAGGGCGCGGTCTATTCCAATTTCGACAGCAAGGAAGCGATCTATCTCGAAGTGTTGAGCGCCGAAGCGCTTCGCAGCCTTGGCGATTTGCTGGCCGACCTTGACGGCGCCACCGATGCCGCCGGGGTGGTGGACGTGGTGGCCGCCTGGGCGCAGGAGCGTTCGCGCCATGGCGGATGGTCCCTGTCGGTGCTGGAACTGGCCCGCACCTCGCCGCCCGGATCGCCCTGCCTTGAGCGGCTTGAGGAAATCGTGCGACGGGGCTGGCGCGAACTTGGCGGCTATCTGCGGCAACGCTTCCCCGATGGTCCGGCGCAGCCGGAAACCCTCGGCGCGCTCTTGTTCGAGATCGCCTATGCCCCGGCACTCACGTTTCTGGCCAGCCCCGATGCAGCCGACCTGGTGCGCCTGGTCTTGCCCGCACAACTGGCGCCGTCACCGGCCTGATGGCCCGATAATCAGCCCTTTGCGATACTGCATGATAACCGGCACGCTGATCGGCCGGTTGGTGATAGCCACGGCCGTGGCGGCAAACGCGGGCTTCAACTTGAACACCGAGAGATGCGGATTGCGGGTAAAACCTCCACCATCGTTCCAATCGGATTTGCCGTTGGCGTTGGCATCGTGGCGCACCGCCACGGCATAGTCGCCCGGTTGGCTGATCGGAAAGCAAAAGCGGATCGGACCACCACCATGGCGGCGCTGCTCGATCCGCATTGCCCATTGCCCCTTGTCGAGAAAGCGCGCGCCACCCGGCCCGTAAAGCTGGGCGCGCACCGTCCCCTTGTCGTTGATAAAGCCGCTGACCTCCACGGTAAGTGAGGGTTGTCCCGGAAGGCATTCCCGGTCGGGTGTGCGGCTTTGCGCTGCTGGCATGGCCGGTGGCGTGGCGGGTATCTGCGCAAGTGCGCTCAGCGGCAAAAACGCGAGGAACACTGTGGCGCCCGCCCATACCCATGGCGTTGTTGGCACGTTCGCTTCTCCTGTCTGATGGGGGCGGTGGGCATGCTCTTGCCCGGCGGGAAAGAGTTGCAATTCGCCCGGAATTGGGTGACCGCCAGCCCATGGCGGACGACATTCTGTTTCTGTTCAACCACGATGCCCCGCACCAGGTGGCGCATATTGCCGGCATCGCGCGCGCGATGGTGAAGACGGGTGCCGATGGCCGTACCGTCACCTGCGCGGTAGCCACGCCGGCCATCCGCGCGCGCGTGGAAAGCATCCTCGGCCCGGCAGCGGGGCAGGTGGCGTGGTATGACATGGCGTTGCCGGGGTGGCTGGAAGCCGCGCTGGCACTGCCCAACAAGGTGGCGCCGGTACGGCGGCTGATGCGGCTGCGCCATCATGCCGGGCGGATCAACGCGGCGCGTGTGGTGGTCAGTGCAGAACGCACGTGCCTCTCCATCCGCGAAGGGCGGGGCAAGGCGCTGTTTGCCTATGTGCCCCACGGTGCGGGCGATCGCATGGTGTCCTATCATCCGGAAAAGGGCGGGTTCGACCTGATCCTGGTGAGTGGTCACAAGACCGCGCGCGAGATGGTGGCGCGCGGCGTCGCCCCGGCCGAGCGACTGCGTGTGATTGGCTACCCCAAGTTTGACACGATCGATCTTGCCCAGTCCAAGCGCCTGTTCCCCAACGGCAATCCCGTATTGGTCTATAACCCGCACTTCGATCCGCTGCTGTCGAGCTGGTATGATCATGGCCCGGCGCTGCTGGACTGGTTCGCCAGCCCGGCGGGGCAAGCGTACAATCTGATTTTTGCCCCACATATCATGCTGTTTGCCAAGAAACTTCATGTATCGCTGGAATACCGCACCGCGCGCCTGCGCCCGGATATCGCCCCGCATTGGCAGAGCGCAGCCAATATCCTGATCGATACCGGCAGCGCCGCGCTGGTCGACATGACCTATACGCTGGCCGCGCACGCCTACATCGGCGACGTATCGAGCCAGGTTTATGAATTCCTGGTCCGACCCCGGCCGCTGCTGTTCCTCGATGCGTTCTCGCACGATCCACGATCGCGCGAGGGGGCCTATCCGGCCTGGCAGGCTGGCGACGTGGCGCGCGATGCGGCGGGCCTGGCAGCGCTGATCCCTGGCGCATGGCAGCGCCATGATGCCTTTCGCGCCACACAAGAGGCGATCTTTGCCGACACGGTCTCGCATCAGGCAGGCCATCCGGCCGTGCAACGCGCGGCGCAGGCCTTGCGCGACCTGGCCGCCGGGCGCGGCGCGATCGGACCCCAGGCGTGACGGCGCGATCGCGGCTGGGCGCGGTGCTGGCCAATCTGGGCTGGCTCCTGGCCAGCAACGCGCTGATGGCCGTGCTCTCGCTCGTCTATATCGGCATGGCGACGCGCACGCTGGGGCTGGCTGATTTCGGCCGCTTTGCCCTGATCACGGGCACCGCCCAGACGCTGGCCATGCTGGTCAGCTTCGAAACGTGGAAAGTGGTCGTGCAATATGGCCTCGATCACGAGGCGGCCGGCGACAACGCCGCCACCTGGCGCCTGGAACAGGCCGCCGCGCTGATCGAAGTCTGCAGCGCCGGCCTGGGCATCGCCTTGGTGATTGTACTGTTTTCCCTCTGGCCGGCGCCGTTCGGCATGGATGCGGCTGTGGTGCCCTATGCCATCGGTTATGCTGTGGTGCAGCTGATCACCTTGCGCTCCACCCCCACGGGCATTCTGCGCATGCGTGATCGGTTCCGCCTGGCGGCCCTTGCCGATAGCGTGCAACCAATCGGCCGCCTGGTCGGGGCGACGCTGGCACAATGGCTTTGGCCGGAATTGGCCGGCTTCCTGCTGGCCTGGGCCATCGCCGAGCTGTTGACCTTGGCCGCAACCTGGGCCTTGGCGGCGCAAACCGGTGACGTGCGCGGATTGCTGCGGGTGCGCCATGGCTGGCGCCAGGCGCGCGCGGAAAATCCGGGGATCGGTCGCGTGCTGATCAGCACCAACGGACAATCGACCCTGGGCCTTGCCGCCCGGCAGGCGCCGCTGCTGTTGGTCGGCGGCTTTGTCGGAGCCGAGGCGGCAGGGGCCTTTCGCCTTGCGGCGCAACTGGCCAATGCCCTGTCCAAGATTTCCATCCTGCTCACGCGGGCCGCCTTTCCCGAAATCGTCCGGTCGATCCGTACCGCGTCGCGCGCGCACTTTCGCGCCGGGGTGCTGCGCGTCGGCCTGGCTGGCTTGCTGGCGGCCGGCGCCGTGATGGCGCTGGTGGCGCTGGCGGGCCGCAATCTGTTGATGGCCGTGGGCGGGCACGCGTTCGGTGCAGGATATGTCTATCTCTTGTGGCTGGCCGGGGCCGGCGCGATCGAACTGGCCGCCGCCGCGTTCGAGCCGATCCTGCTCTCGGTGCATCGCGCGCTGTCGGCCACTGTGGCGCGGGCTGCGGCCGTGGCGCTGCAACTTGGCTTGATGCTGGTGCTGCTGCCCCAAATCGGAGCCCTGGGCGCCAGCATCAGCGTGTTCGCCGGATCGGTGGCGGCAAGCGTGTTGTTGGGCGCGGTCTTGTGGCATTATGCCATGCATCACGGGTTGGACGAAGCAGCCGCCTAGGTGGGGCCAAGTCGGCCGGCGATCCGCCGCGCCAGCACCAGATCGGCCGGCTTGTCGACATCGACAGCCGCCAGCCCGTGGGGACTGGCGACCGCTTCCACCCTCAGGCCAGCCCGCCCGCCCAAAGTGGCCATCGCCTCGGTGAGCGACAGCCGCCCCAGCGCATAGCGCAGCAGAAGCCGGGGGCCGAGGTGCCAGACGATCCGCCAAGGCCGCTTGCGGTCGCGCTCCCCCGCCTGCCATAGCGCAAACGCGGCCGCGGCGCGGGGCGTGGCAAAGTGAAACAGGTTGCAGCCCGACCATTGCCCATCGGCAAAGCGAAGCCAGGTGCGCTGCGTTTCGGGGACGGCTGCCTCCACCACGTCGCGCCGCGCCAAAAGCACCGAGACATCGGCATCGCGCGATACCGCCGCGCGAAAATCGGCAACCCATGCTGGTTGCAACAGCGCATGATCGGCCGTGGTCAACAGCATCGGCGCACCCAGCAAGGCAAAGCCGCGCGCGGCGCTTTCACTGGGGCCGTGGGCTGCCGGCACCAGTTCGCAGCCCAGTTCCTGCGCCAGGGCCGCGATGGCGGGATCAGACGCAGCGACAGCCACGCGCCCGGCTCCGGCGGCGCGCACCGCCGCGATCACGCGC